>JAUVSF010000685.1 GCA_030597245.1 Acidobacteriota bacterium | reverse complement strand
TACACGATGATATCTTGCCGTTCAGGGGGGCAGGACTAAAGAGACGCTATACTAGAATGGCACTGACTTAAGGCTATTTACCACAAATCAAAAGAGATACAAGGTAACACTACCACTCAGGGTTCAGATGGCCTCGGACCATCCTGAACACAAGACTCTTAGGGATCGTGAAGCACTCGCTGTCAATCCTGCACGGAGTACCTCAAAATGGTGGGAAACCTGCTTAAGTCAGTGCCATTCCAGACTGTCCCTTTCTTTCCGATGCCTTTCTTTCCGATGGAGGTTTTTGCGGAGCACGGGGACATGCGCAGCGCCTGAATTCGGCCGTGTTTGGGATGTGGATTCGGAACCTGTACTAAGCTAGACTCTCAGTAAAACAGAAACGAGCCTATCAAAATGAGCCTGGATCGTATCTCCCCCCTCTTTCCCGATTTTAGCGACGAGGATGTCGCCAGTTCACAACCAGGGGGACTTCCACCGGAGTTACTGAGGATGGCTCGCCGTCGAGTGGCGCAGTTGAGTGGTTTCGTGCTCCTATTTTCGACGCTAGGCAGCTTGCTGTTTCTTCCACTGATAAAGGGCGTAGTAGACCAGTCGCGTTTCCCTCAAGCATTCTATTTGATGATGGCTTCGATTATCGGAGCTTCACTCATACTGTTCTTCCTTTCCCGGACTCAGAAGATCAGTGCACAGTCGTTATTGGATCTGGCCCTGGGCTATGAAGTGATTCTTGCCTTTACGACGGCCTTGACTCGGCATTCGATTCCGTGGGATCAGGAGATCAGTCGAGACTGGTCGGAGGTGGCGGTTTGGATTATTGTGTTTTCGGTCGTGATTCCGAACACTCCAGGAAAATGCCTTCTGGCGGCTTCACTGGCTGGCCTTACCGACCCTCTCGGACTTCTAATTTCAGTAGCCTACGGGAACCCGATGCCTTCTGCAGAATTCCTGGGCCACCTGTTTGGCCCCACCTTTTTTGCGGTGATTCTCGCCTCTGTTCTCTCCAGAATGATCTACCGTATGGGGCGCGACATACAGCAGGCCCGGCAGCTGGGAAGTTACAGACTGATTGAACAGATCGGTAAAGGTGGAATGGGAGAAGTCTGGCTGGCTCAACATCAAATGTTGGCGAGACCCGCCGCCATCAAGGTTATCAGCAGGCCGGAAAACAGGGTTCAACCTGCGCCTTCCTCCAGAGAGATGATTCGCCGTTTTCAAAGGGAGGCGAAGGCAACTGCTTCACTCGAATCTGAGCATACCATTCGTCTCTTTGATTTCGGGACTACGAGCGAGGGGGCCTTCTACTATGCGATGGAGTATCTGAACGGTTTGAATCTACGCGAATTCATGTCCAGGTTCGGCCCGTTTCCTGTTGAGAGAGCCTTGCACATCATTGATCAGATTTGCGATTCACTCCAGGAGGCCCACGAACTTGGTCTCATACACCGGGATATCAAGCCGGCCAATATATTCCTTTGCAAGAAAGGGACGAAGTTTGATTTTGCAAAAGTTTTGGACTTTGGGTTGGTCAGGGATACGGTTAAGGAAGGGCCCGATGACACTCGTCTGACTGCTGCGGGCAGGATTCCTGGAACTCCGGCGTTTCTGGCTCCGGAAATGGCCATCGGCAATCAAGCAATCGATGGCAGGGCGGACATCTATTCGGTGGGTTGTGTCGCATATTGGATGGTATCGGGAGAACTCGTTTTCGAATCAGACAGTCCTCTCAAAACCGTTCTTCAACACGTGAATGAGAAACCGGTACCACTGTCCCAGAGGTCTGAGTCCGATGTTTCTCCTGAGTTCGAGAGTGTGGTCCATCGGTGTCTTGCCAAGGATCCGGCGGATCGACCTCAGTCAGCTTCCGAATTGGCAGAAATGCTGGAAGCTGTTCCTTTGAAGACCGTTTGGACACAGGAGAGGGCTTCAAGGTGGTGGAGAACTCACCTTCCTGAAAAGAGTTCACCCAACCCGTAGTACCCGCTTCAGGCGCCCGAGATGTTGAATCGGGCAAGTTGGCACCACTGCTCGCAGCGGACTGAAGTCTTTCCCATTGAAGTAGGAGCAGCTCTTTTTGAACTCCTCCCGGTTGCTTTCCAAACTCTGGTAGAGAAAGCTCTGTCCCGGGTTTCTTTGTCGATAGGTGCCACCGAGGACCATCACGTAAGAGCCAATCGCGCTGTGGGGAAAGGCAGTCGCAGAGCGGCTTGCCAGAGGTGAGCGAAAGAGTTTACCCGAGGAAATGGCTGTAAGTGGTTGAAAAACGGTTGTGAGGGGAAGGTGCCTGGTCGAATTCACCCCGAACTCGACAGAAACGCCGATGGTGAACCTGGGAGCCTGACGGAAAAGAACGAGCGGATAAGACATGCTCCGAATGCACCACCCTGTCCATGATGTTGCAAGAAGGCTGATCTGCGAGATGCATGTCGTCCCGCAAGGCGGGACTCCGGTGAGGTTATCGCTGTTACCCCAGGGCTTGCGCCCTGGGCTCTGCGCATATCGCCCCGCGAGGCGGGGCTGAGCAACCGGCAACATGGGTACCGGCTGAACTGGGGGCTGTGGGAGCTGGGAGTTGGTATCCTCCGTCTGAGGAAAGGGGCCTCCGGCTCCGCCGTTGCCC
>JAUVSF010000361.1 GCA_030597245.1 Acidobacteriota bacterium | reverse complement strand
TCAAACCGAATGAACATGTGATACGGGTCCATGGTCTCTTCAATCTCGGAAGTAGCCAAGGATGCCAGTTGTTCGTTTTCGACCATCCGGATGTGAAGTCTGGATAGTTTACCCTCTGAGAGGATTCGATCAATTAGTTGCATGTTCCAAAGTTCCGAGCTGTCAATGGGGGGGGCTGGTATCGCGACCAGCACCCGTGACACAGCGGAGGGTTTGGTGACTTCGATCCGCTCCGGCTTTCGTTCAGGCTGAAGCTTACGGCCTGGGTTGACAGTAGGTTTTGAAGGGAGCAAACCGAAATTTCTGTCGATGTGCTTAAGGGCTTCATCAACGTCTACATCTCCGACAACGACGAGAGTCGCGTTGTTGGGTACGTAATACTTATCGTAATGTTCGATCAGGGTGTCCAGGGGGAGATCTGAAACGTCGTTTAGCTGCCCGATGATGGGATTGCGGTAGGGGTGATCACCAAAAGCGCGGAAGTCAACCGTCTGACGCATCGACTCCCAAGGGTCATCCATCGCGATTCGCATCTCCTCGAGGATTACCTGCTTTTCCAACTCGAATTCTTCGGGGTCAAGCAGGGCATTGACCATACGGTCGGCCTCGATCTCCAGTGCGGCCGCCCAGCAATCTGATGCAAAACTGAAGTAGTAAACTGTGTAATCGCGGCCCGTAAAGGCGTTATTGAAGCCCCCGTTCCGAGTTGTCAGCTGGTCTATTGCACCTTTCGCCAGCCGTTTAGTACCCTTAAACATCATATGTTCGAGAAAGTGAGACACACCTGTGCTTCCTGGTTCTTCACTTCGGGACCCAACTTGATACCAGAACATTGTTGTAACGATAGGGATGCTACGGTCTGGTCGTACCAGCACTTTCAGGCCGTTGGCCAGCTTAATGCGCTCGACATCGGTTAAACTGAAGTTCAAAGGTGTTTACTCCATGAATGGAACAGCTTCAGGAATCGGCTATCGTTTGCTCCTTCTAATAAGTCTGATTATAGCTCCTGGGAGTTCTTTCGCAGAATCCTTTCAGCATAGTTTGCTGCCGGAAATCGAAAGGAAACCTCTTCTCAACGGTATGCAGTTTCTATTCTTTGATGGAACCGAGGAGCGAGTGCCCTTTATTCTCATGATCAAGAATGGAGCGGCTTTTGACCCCTCTGGCAAGTGGGGCGCTACCAATCTCTTGCTGAAGATGATGATAGATGGTGCGATGGATGAAGTGCTCGAACGGGAGTTGGGCGAGAGGGAGATCGAATTCGACTACTCCCTTGATTGGGATGCCATCCATGTCAAGGGCACTGCCCCGGCTGAGCACTTGAACTTCGCTTTGAGCACGCTGTCCGATCTGCTGGTTCGCCCGGTTCTTGATGAAGAGGTGTTCGAACGATACCGGGAGCAGGCTATTGAAGAGGCCAAGGAGGACTGGGAAAGGCTGGAGAGCCGTACTCAGCTATTATTTTCTGAATACTTGTTTCAGAAAAACCCATACGGCCACCCCGTTATTGGAACACCGGATACCCTGAAGAAGCTCTATTTGAGAGACGTCAAAATCCAATACAGGAAACTGATGATACCGAACCAGGCATTCCTCGCGGTCGCTTTTAGCGGTGACCGAGAGGATCTGTTCCGCCGTCAAAGCCGCCGTTGGGGGTCTTGGGTAAGGAACAAGGCTGCACCGTTTACCTTTAGGAAGAGCGTGCCCCCTGAGCGCCCGAAGATCCTGCTGGTCGACCAGCAGAACGGTGAGACTAGTTTTCTCAGGTGGGGCTATTTGGGAGTAGCCCGATCCTCCCGGGACTTCTTAATTTTCAAGATTCTCGAAGAGTACCTGACTCTGTGGCTGCCCAGCTGGGCGGAGGAGATTTCCGCGAGCAGCCAGATTCGGGGTTGCCCGAAATTGGTTGAGAGGAGAATGCCCGGCTACCTGCAAGTCAGCTTGGAAACTCCGGCGGATTCTATCATTTCGTACTATGAAAAACTCAGGGATTCCCTGGCCGAACTTCGGAGTGGAAAGCTGGACGTGAGCCAGTTTGAAGAGGCCAAACAACTTGTTTTTCAGGAATTAGAGGGAGCGTTTAACGAACCGGTAGGACAGATGAAGTTAATCCTGGGAGCAGAACTGTACGGGCTGGGAGTCAATTACATTTCCACCTTGAATCTACGCTTGGAAAGAGTGACCCAGGAAGTCTTTCAGGAGCGGCTGAATGAACTGCTTCCGCAGGGCAGATTCGTTATGATTGTAGCGGGTGAAGTCGAGAAATTAGAGCCCTTCTTCGCCAATGTCGGAGAAGTGAAGGTCTTGAATTAAGTGGTTGTGTAGGCTATAATTATCGGCGGATCTGTCTGCTAAGAAAGTGGGCTTATGCTCACTTTTTTTATTTTTGGGAAATGATGTTGGATATTACGCGCCGTGTCGAGGCTTCGATACGAGAGGCGGTTGAGGATGAAGGCTTCGAGTTGGTCGGCGTGGAACTGGCGCAAACGGGTCGGAGTCCGGTACTGAGGGTCTACGTTGACAGACCCGGAGGAGTGACCATTTCGGATTGTGCTTATATGAGTCGAAGGGTTGGAGTCCTGCTTGAAGTTGAGGACTTCATTCCTGGCAGCTACACTCTCGAGGTCTCCTCTCCAGGGCTTGAGCGTCCTTTGTTTCGCGAAGCAGATTATAGACGGTTCCAGGGCAGGGAAATTAGACTCCAGTCCGTTGAGAAGTTTGAGGGGCGACGGAATTTTACTGGTCGCATCAAAAGCTTCTCGAATGGGGTCGTAGAGTTGGATTGTGAAGGAGTGACCTTCTCAGTCCCTCTGGACAGGGTTAAGAAGGCGAATTTGGTCTACCGTTTTGACTGATCGCTTGCGTCTCTCACCCCTGGAGGGTGTCAGATGCTTGCGCCAGTAACGGTGTGCGGTTGAGAGAGTAATGGTAAATACGCTTAGTCAGAGTATTGAACAGCTTTGTAAAGAGAAGGGTATTGACTCGGAAGTGGTTTACCGCGCCTTGGAAGACGCGATGGTCGCTGCGGCTCGGAAATACTTCAAAACTGAAGAGGATCTCCAGGCCAACTACGATCCGGAGAGCGGTACGATCGATGTCTTCGCTGTGAGGGAGATCGTCAACGAGGTTGAAGACTCGGCGACCGAGATGTCGTTGGAAGAAGCGCTTGATATTGACGAGACCTTTGAGGTTGGCGACTACATTGAGATACCGAAGCCGACTCTTGAATTGGGGCGGATAGCTGCACAGACGGCCAAGCAGGTTATCGTTCAAAAGGTCCGCGAAGCGGAGCGGGAGATTATATTTGAAGAATTCTCTGACCAGGCTGGAAATGTGGTGAATGGTATCGTGCGCCGCTACGAAGGGCGGGATGTGATCCTGGATATCGGCCGCACGGAGGCTCTGCTCCCTCTTACTGAGCAGTCGCGCAACGAACCGTACGCCATGGGTGATCGAATACGGGCCGTGATTATCAAAGTGCTCCGTGTGGCGAAGGGTCCCCAGATTGTGGTGTCTCGGACAGATCCCAGCCTCTTGATTCGTCTCTTTGAAGGGGAGATTCCAGAGGTTTACGACGGGACCGTTGTGATCAAGAACGCAGTCCGAGAGGGAGGTGAGAGGGCTAAGGTCGCGGTTGCCAGCCTGGATAGCTCGGTGGATCCTGTCGGAGCCTGTGTCGGGATGAAGGGGAGCCGGATCAACGCTGTGATTCGAGAGTTAAGGGGTGAGAAGATCGACATTATCAGCTACTCCGACGACATTGTGGAGTACACCGTTAATGCCTTGAATCCGGCGAGAATATCGAAAGTCCTTATCTCTGAACCGGTCGAAAGAATATTGGAAGTCATTGTCCCGGAAGATCAACTTTCCCTGGCCATTGGCCGAAAAGGTCAGAACGTAAGGCTTGCTGCGAAACTGCTGGGGTGGGAAATAGAGATAAGAAGCGAGGAAGAGAAGAAGCGTGAAGTCCTGGGACAGATAGAGGAGCTCGAAAAGAAGGCGAAACAGGCCATTCCCCTGTCTGAATTGGAAGGGGTTGGCGAAGCGATGCAGTTACGCTTGGAAAAGGCGGGAATGACTGCAGGAGGCGAGTTGCTGGAGCGTTCGGTCGACGATCTAACCGATATCCCAGGCGTGGGACAGAAGACGGCGGAAAAGTTGTTGGCTCGAGCGAAGGAAAGGCTGGAGTCGTCCATAGAGGTTACGGAAGAAGTTGCCGAAGATACAGAAGCTGATGAGCCTTTGTCCGATGAGACGACTCGTGCGGAGTCGGGCACTAGCTAAGTAAGGTCTCAATATAGATTAGGCATGGAACAAGTCACAGTTAAAGAACTTGCAACCGAGTTTGAGCTCAGGAACTCCATCGTAGTAGCGGAGCTGAAGAAGATCGGCGTGTGGGTGCCGTCTGCAGCTACTGTCGTGGACCCTGATATCGCGAACCGTATCCGCAAGCGGCTGCAGGTGATGGTGGAAGCGGAGCAGGAGGAGAAAGAAAAGAAGGTTGAAAAGCCTAGCCGAGTCTCCGGAGTACGTGCCCGCCGCTCAATCAAAGAACTTGGAAAGCCCCGGAAGCGAACCAGCAGGAAGAAGCCTGCGAGAGCAGGCGATGGTGAGCTTCTTCCGCCCAGTCCTCTTTCGGGATCGCTGAAGCCTCGAAAAGGACTCAAGTCTGCCTATCGCAAGGTGGAAGAGGTCACGGAAGTCGAGGCTCCGCAGAAGACCGAGATTAGCATCGAAGACGAACCTCTGATTCAGAAGGTCGAGGCCAGGGCTCCTGTGGAACCCATCGAGGAAACGCTGGTCTTTCCTGTGGAGACAGCTGAAGCTGAGATCCCGTCCGTACCGGAGGAGGTTGCTGCGGCGGATCAAGCAGTCGCTGCAGTCGAACCGGAAACTGCGGTGGAAGAGCCCGCTGTTGAGCCTGAGGAGGCAGTTGCTGAAGTAGCGACGACGGTGCCGGAAGAAGTAGCTGAGGAAGAAGTTGTTGCGGCACCCAAGGTTGAGGGCGAAGAAGAGGCAGTTCAGCCTGTTAAGAAAAAGCGTGCTGTTGAGAAAAAACGCAGGAAGAAGCGAGCGGAAGCTGAAATTGCAGCTAAAGCAGGCGAGCAAGTGCCCAAGGTGGCTGCTGGACCAAAGGAGATCACTTTTTCCGAAAAAGTCACCGCAAGACTGTTTGCGGAAAAGAGTGGTGTGCGTAGTGGTGAAGTTATTAAGGCCCTGATGCAAAAGGGCATTATGGCTAGCATGAACCAGGTGCTCGACGAAGAGACTGTGGAAGCTCTTTGTGAGAAGTTCGATTTGGTTCCGAGCTTCGTTACCTTCGAAGAAGCTGCAGCCATTCAGGATCAGCCTCCCGAAAGCCTGGAGGATCTGACTGTTCGTGCTCCGGTTGTCACGGTTATGGGTCACGTGGATCATGGGAAAACTACCCTTC
>JAUVSF010000188.1 GCA_030597245.1 Acidobacteriota bacterium | reverse complement strand
CGGCGGCACGTTTGCGGAAGGGGAAATACCGGGGATCTCCGGCGACCCGGCAGAGGAGGTGATAGAAGGTGGCGTCCTGGCTCTTGTGTCGGGGACCTCTCGGCATGGTGTTGTCTCCTGGTCTGGTTCCTGAATGAGGCCGGCCACAAAGGCAGACCCTCCATATAACTAGAACGACCCAGAGACAAAAACTGCGAAAGTTTCCGGCTTCGAAGTGGAATTGATTCGAAACGCTCCCATCCTGAAAACCAGCCTGTCCCCTTTGCCTCCTTTGCCCTTTGCCTTCCGCAACATCCTGCGAAAAAATTGTTTAGCGGCTCATCGCTCTCTTCGGCGGGTGACAAGAATATCAAGCACATCGCCATCCTGATCCACAGCGTCTTGGCTAGTGCCCCGGCAGATTGTCCGCACCCTGCTTGGACACGAACCGAGAGACACCGAGAAGCCAAATATCCGTACTTTCCCCGTAGATTCAAGGCGGGTAAATGGTGTCTTTTCTCGGACGCTTTTTTGCTCATTTGAAGCAAGAATTGGACTTCGAGGGTTTGGCACACCCTTGAGGATCTGCTGGCCCAATGGAGAACTGACTTGCGTTTTAATGTTCCGGCATTGCCTGTAATAACTATTTTCGTTCTGGTTTCCCTGCTGAAGGGGCAACAGGGTCGCGATCCCGTCTACGTGGGAGCCCGCGTCTGCGCAAGCTGCCACCAAGGTCCCGGCATGGATCATCAATTCAGCAAGTGGCTACTCTCCAAGCATGCAAGAGCCTACGCCGCCCTTTCGATGCCAGAGGCAAACGAGATCGCCGAGCTGAGCGGAGTTCCGGGAGAACCCCAACAAGCGTTGCTTTGCCTCGGTTGCCACGCTACGGCAGCAGATTCTGAGGACTGGGAAAGAGATGAGAGCTTCTTCATTGAAGATGGTGTCCAATGTGAGAGGTGCCATGGCCCCGGCAGCGAGTACATCAGTGCCGAAGTAATGGCGGACCGTGAGGGGGCGCTGAAAGCTGGTTTGAGAACACCTCGAAAACAAGATTGTCTCGTTTGTCATCATGAGAAGGGCTCTCATACCAGGATTCTCGGCCTCCCGAGATGGGAAATAGACAAAGCGTGGAAGGAGATTGATCACTCCAGACCTGCAGAATCGCATTACGCCGACAGAGATGTCTTGAAACCAGCCGCTCCTTCCAATGACAGGCCGAGATTTGTAGGTGTTCGGGCTTGTATGCTTTGTCACAGGGGGGCCATGCAGGGGTTTCAATTCTCTCGCTGGAAGTTGAGTGCCCACTCAAGTGCCTATGCCCTGCTGTCGACTAGGAAGGCGTCCGAGATCGCAAGAAAGGAAGGCGTGCAGGAGGCACCTCAAGAAAGCGCCGTGTGTTTGGTGTGTCACAGTACCGCCGGCGCCCGGATGGGAGAAGCTCTCCCCTCCTATTCCGTTGATGAGGGTGTTGGCTGTGAGGCATGCCACGGGCCGGGCAGCGACCACATGAGGCCGAAGGGTAAGGCGGAACGCCCCCATGCTCTAAATGCCGACCTGAGCCGGAGCAGTCGCGAGACTTGCCTGCGGTGCCACACGGGAGAGCATGCAGGTGAGTTCGACTACGAAGCAGCGATAACGTTGGTACAGCATCCTATCCAACCCATTACGCGGGCTCAGGAATTGACCTACAAGACCCCTCTCAACCTGGCCTTGTCCCCAGATTTAAGCGAAATCTACGTTACCTGCGAAGCTTCGAATTCTGTCATTGTGGTAGACGTTAAGAGCCGCAGCATGGTCGCCGAAATCGCCGTGGGAGGACAACCCCACGACGTCACATTTAGCCCAAACGGGGCCTATGCTTACGTTTCCAACAGGTTGGACGACACAGTTTCTGCCATCGATGTACGGGGCCGAAAAGTCGTCGGAACCACTCCAGTCGGGGACGAACCGCATGGCTTACTCACAGATCCCACAGGCAAAAGATTGTTCGTACTGAACACCGCGGAAAACAGCATTTCGGTCTTGGACGTGTCGAGCCTCGATGAAATCAAGCGGCTGTCCGCAGGGAGCGCCCCTTGGTCGCTCTCTCTTTCGCCCGATGACGGCCGTCTCCTGGTAACCAACACCTTGTCACAACCGGTCGGGTTCAGGCAGCCCCCGACTTCCGAGGTTACGGTCATCCAGCTGAACCAGGCTATTGTCGAGGATCGGCTAACCGTCTCCGGGGCTAACCTGTTGCAGGGTATTGCCTGGCATCCCAGAGGTGACTTTGCCTTTTTCACTCTGACCCGGACGAAAAATCTGGTTCCAATGACCCGGCTGTCACAGGGTTGGACGATAACCAATGGTCTAGGCATTGCCTGGAGCGGTGGACGCGTCGACCAAGTGCTCCTTGACGAGGCGAACATTGCCTTCCCGGATCCAACTGATGTGGCCTTCACGCCGGATGGACGCCTCGCCTTTGTGACCAGTTCAGGTTCTAATCGCATTGCAGTTGTGGATGTTCCGAAGCTGATTCAAATGCTCAGCAAGTCGTCGGAGCGTGAGAGGACGGAGGTGTTTCCTAACCATCTCGGCAAGCCCACGGAATTCGTGATCAAGCACATCCGGACTGGAGACAGCCCCCGAGGGATTCTCGTGACTCCGGATGGCGCTACTGCTTTCATCGCCAACGCACTTGACGATTCACTGACCCTTATCGACGTCAATTCCCTGGAGGTATCCGGAAGGATCGACCTGGGCGGCCCTAAAGAGATCACTAGTGTTCGCCAGGGTGAGCGCCTCTTTCACAGCGCCGACATTACATTCCACAGACAATTCTCTTGCCACACCTGCCATCCGGACGGTCACGTGGACGGCATGACCTTCGACATTGAAGCGGACGGGGTCGGGGTGAGCCCGGTCGACAATCGCAGCTTGAGAGGAATCCTCGACACAGCACCTTTCAAATGGGAAGGGACAAATCCCACTCTTCAGAGGCAGTGCGGTCCCCGTCTGGCAGTTTTCTTCACGCGAATTCAACCCTTCACTTCCGAACAACTTTCCGCCCTGGAGAGTTATATTGCGAGAATCCCCAGGCCGCCTAATCGCTATCGGCCGCTGGGGGCTCCACTCACGCCGGCGCAGCGGAGAGGGAAGAAGCTGTTCGAACGAGCAGAGGCCCCTGATGGCCGAACCATCCCGATCGAAGGGCGCTGTATAACTTGTCACCCGCCCCCACTTTACACGAACCATCAGACCGCTGACGTCGGTACCCAAATGAAATACGACAGGGAGTCCAGGTTCGATGTGCCTCATTTGAACAATGTCTACGACTCAGCTCCTTACCTGCACAATGGGATCGCCCAGACCCTGGAGGAAATCTGGACTGTTTACAACCCGAACGACAAACACAGCGTCACTAATGATCTAACCAAGGATCAGCTGAATGACTTGATCGAATACATAAAGACCTTCTGAGCTGAGAAGGGTCACTGCCTCATTCCACTTCAGTTACAAGTTTGTATAAGTTTAAGAATAACTCTCACCTTCGGAAAAATCACTTGAGGTCACAGATTTTGAAGCCTATCCTGTGACATAGGAGGTGTTAACCAATGTTCGAAAAGAAGGGTGTGCTTTCTGCAGTGGCCTGCCTTGCAATTTCCTTACTTGCTATTAGTCTGGGGGTAGTTGGGAAAGATTCAGTGGGCGACCTGACACCAATTGAACAACTTGGAAAGGAGCTGTTCTTCGACAAGATTTCTGACCCACCCTGGGTTTCCTGCTCATCGTGTCATGACCCGAAGGTGGGCTGGACCGGACCAGTAGCTGGAATCAATTTGGGGGGCTCGGTTTACCGCGGAGCTGTACCAGTTCGGTTCGGCAATCGTAAACCGCCGAGTGCTGCTTACGCTACACCCAGCCCGGTTTTCCACTTCGACGAGGCCGAAGGCTTGTTTATTGGTGGAAACTTCTGGGATGGCCGGGCTACTGGAGAGAAGCTGGGGAATCCTGCAGCCGATCAGGCGGGTGGGCCATTCCTCAATCCGGTTGAACAGCATATGCCGAGCAAACAGGCTGTCTGTGCACACGCAGCTGCTTCGAAGTATGCAGACCTGTTCGAGCAAGTCTGGGGTCCAGGGACCCTCGATTGCAGTGAAACTGGAATCGAAGCCACATATGATCGTATTGCACTGTCCATTGGTTCTTACGAGGCTTCTCCGGAGGTGAATCAATTCTCATCCAAATACGATTACTATTTGGCCGGGAAAGCAGAGCTTTCTGACCTGGAAGCGTGGGGACTCGAGCTCTTCGACGGGAAAGGGATGTGTTCGGCGTGCCATCCAAGTGAACCGGGCCCTGGTGGAGAACCGCCGCTCTTTACCGATTTCAGTTTCGACAATCTCGGGGTACCGAGGAACCCTGCGAACCCCTGGTACGGGATGGACCAAGTCATGGGAGACGATGGTGAACCTATCAATCCCAAGGGAGCTGACTGGGTTGATTTGGGACTAGGTGGATTCCTGGCCAGTTTTCCCCAGCAGTCCTTCGAGTTTGCCAAGTCTGAGGAAAACATGGGCAAACAGAAGGTCCCTACTCTGAGAAATGTGGATAAGCGGAATGGCAGTGGTTTCCCCAAGGCCTATACCCACAACGGCTTCTTCAAGACCCTGAAGGAAACCGTTCATTTCTACAACACCCGAGACGTAGAGTCGTGGCCACCGCCTGAAGTCCCGGACAACGTCAACGACGACGAACTGGGCAACCTCGGATTGACCGACGCGGAAGAAGACGCCATTGTGGCATTCATGAAGACACTGAGTGACGGTTACAGGCCGAAGAAGAAATGAGGATTCGGAGTTTACGTCTTCTTTTTCTATGACCAGTTCCTCGCTGACAGCTTAAGCTGAAAGGATCTGTTGCTGGTTTGGCCGAGCTGAAGCCGGCAACAGAGTCCAAATCTCTGCCGATAGCCTCCGAATCGCGGATTGGATTGCAGCCTCGAAACGAGTTATCTGCTCCTGAACGGACCTTCAATACTGATCACGTCTGTCCGCGTGTGATCCCCTTTCGTAATCCTTGCCAGTGTATAGACTTTGCCGTCTTTCCTAACGGCAATGGCATTCACATAAGCCGGCCTCCGGCCGTCCTCGTAGAAGATCGGACCCTGGTCGGTATTTTCCTGTGGGGACATGGTCGGTGATCAGATGGAGGTTCTCAATCCCTTTTGATTCTCCCATCGCGGTACTCTCTTTACCTCTCACCCGCTTCCCGGCAAGCCCGAGAACGAGACTGTCCCGAATGGTACCACAAATCAAAAGAGATACAAGGTAGCACTGTCATTTAGGGCTCAGATGGGCTCTAAACATCCCGAGCACAAGACTCTTACGGATTCTGAAGCACTCGCCGTCAATCCCGCACGAAGTGCCTCAAAATGGTGGGAAACCTGCTTAAGTCAGTGCCATTCGAGACTGTCCCCTACTTGCCCTACTTGCGTTTCTGTGTGATATCGCTATATGTTGATGACTGGCCCGAATTAGTAATTGAGTCAATTTGACATGAGGGCCGAGGAGGAACCTGCCTTCTAAGAGTTAGACCCCAACGCAGCTAAGGAGTATCACATGGACAGACGAACTTTTCTACATGCATCGGCGGCTGCCCCAGCCGTGGCCCTGGCCGCCGGCCGAAGGATCCTGGGCGCGAACGAGACGGTTCGCGTCGCAGTTCTGGGCGTGAACGGCCGTGGGAAGAGCCACATTGCAGGCCTTGAACCCCAGGAAAACGTTGAAGTGGCTGTGCTCGTCGATCCGGACTTGGCCATTGCCAGGCAGCGGGCTGACGAATTCGAGAAGAAGTACGGCCGAAAACCGCAGGTTGTCCAGGACCTGCGTCGGGTATTGGACGACCCTGAGATCGATGTTGTCAGCGTTGCCACCCCGAATCACTGGCATGCGCTGGCTACAATATGGGCGTGTCAAGCCGGCAAGGACGTGTACGTTGAGAAGCCGGGAACCCACTCGATCCCTGAGGGCCGCAGCATGATAGCTGCTGCCAGGAAATACAACCGGATTGTCCAGCACGGGGTCCAACTCCGCAGCTCCGAAGCCATCCAGGAAGCTGTTCAGAAAATGCGCGATGGTGCCATTGGGGACGTCTACATGGGCAGGGCAGTGATCTTTAAATGGCGGCCGCCGCTAAAGGATTTCCCTAATGAGGAGCCCCCCAAAGATCTGGACTATGATCTGTGGCTTGGCCCCGCGGAATACCGACCCTTTTCAAGGCGTTACGTCCATTACAACTGGCACTGGACCTGGGATTTCGGCAACGGCGAGATTGGGAACCAGGGTGTTCATGAAACCGACATGCTGCAGTGGGGCCTGGGCGTGAAGCTGCCCACCAAGATAGCGGCAATGGGTGGAAAGTTCCTTTGGGATGACTACCGGGAAACGCCAGAACTCCTGACGGCTCTCTGCACTTTCGAAAATGAGAAGAAATACGCTGAGATCGCTGTTCGTTTCTGGTGCAGTAACCACGAGACTGATTCAGCAAATGGCAACATCTTTTACGGGTCGGAAGGCCACCTGGTGATTAGCGGCTACAGGAAGTACCAGATCTTCCTGGGACGCGAAAGGAAACCGGGACCCAGCGGCGAGGCACCGACCAGGCATTATGAGAACTTCATTGCAGCAGTTCGGAGCCGCAACACGGCTGACCAGAACGGACCAGTAGAAACCGCCCACTATTCGTCGGCACTAGCCCACGTTGCCAACATCGCATTTCGCCGAGGAACGTTTCTGGAGTTCGACACGGAGACCGAGCGATTTGTAGGCGACGACAAGGCCAACAAGATGCTTGTCGGCTCCAGTCGAGAGAAGTTCGTGGTACCGACACCGGACAAGGTGTGAGCAAGGGCGGGCAACGGGTATTCACAGTGCTCCATTGATTCTTGATGATTTTGGTGCCTTGGTGGTGAGTTTATGAATTGTGCCGGGCAGAGTAAGTTCTCGAGCACGAGCACGAACAAAGATACCAAGCCGCAAGCCCCAGGTCTCAAGCCCTCTTCCACCCCGATTACCAGTCAAGATGGGACAGCTTCACAATGACCGCGTCTGCAACCTCGGCAGTTGTGCTTGTTCCTCCAAAGTCTGGTGTGCGAACAAGTCCTTCAGCCAGAACCTCTTCGACCGACTCGAGCAACCTGTCTCCGAGTTCGCTCTGCCCGATGTGATCCAACATCATCTTCGCCGACCAGATCTGTCCGACTGGGTTGGCAATGCCCTTGCCCGCAATATCCGGGGCTGAGCCGTGAACCGGCTCGAACATCGAAGGATGATTTCGACCCGGATTGATATTGGCTGAAGGTGCGATTCCGATTCCTCCAACAATGGCAGCACCCAGGTCAGTGAGGATGTCCCCAAAAAGGTTGGAGGCGACAACTACCTCAAACTTGTGAGGTTTCAGCACAAAGAACGCGCAGAGAGCACCGATGTGAACCAGCTGGCGACCGACCGGCGGGAATTCAGCTCCTCCGACCGCTTCGAAGATTTCGTCCCAAAAGGGCATCGTCCAGTTAATCCCGTTGGACTTCGTCGCTCCACAGATCTTCCTTTCGCTTGAACCGGCCGCCAGTTCATAAGCGTAGCGAATGATTCTCTCGCTGCCAAACCGAGTAAAAACGGTATTCTGGATGACGATCTCCTGAGGAAATCCGCTATGGATTCGGCCACCAATGTTGGAGTACTCGCCTTCGGTATTCTCACGGATTACCACAAAATCGATATCGCCCGCAGCGTATTTTCTCAGGGGACTCTCGACCCCCCGAAGCAGCTTTACGGGCCTGAGGTTGACGTACTGTTCGAAGGTCCGGCGAATGGGTAGAAGCAAGCCCCAGAGAGAAACATGGTCCGGGACTCCGGGGTATCCGACAGCGCCGAGGAAGATGGTTTCGAAGTCGTCCAGTGTGCTCAGGAAATCCCGGGGTGCCATGACGCCATGCTCGACATAGTACTGGCATCCCCAGGGGAATTCAGTGTAGTCAAATGTGACACTGCCCGAGAACGCGCTTAGCTTGTCAAGGATACGGCGGGTTTCGGCGACGACTTCGACACCGATCCCATCCCCGGGGATTAGCGCGACAGAGGTCTTTTCCATGAGGAAACTCCCTAGTATGCTGGATGTTCAGACTTAAAGTTCTGTTTACGAAATAGCCGACGGAGAAAGCAATGCAGCACAACACTCTCAGGGCGACGGCCGATCCGAGGGGCGGATTATAACACCTCCTCCGAGAGCATGGACTTTACGGATATCGACTTATAGACTCGGGACGGTTCCTCGAACCTTCAAGAGAACAAGCCCTGGGGAGGGTCTTTCGTCGTCGGAACAAGAAGAAAGGTTGACAGGAGGTGCTATGGGCTTCAGTGAACTCAAACTTCAT
>JAUVSF010000448.1 GCA_030597245.1 Acidobacteriota bacterium | reverse complement strand
GGAACCGGACAATCTGTTCCCCCTCGCGGTCGGACAGCCGGAGCCCCATCTCGTAGTAAGCCATCTTCTCAACGACTTCCGCCAGATCACCGGTCGATCCATCATGAAAATAGGGAGGGGTGACAGCAATGTTTCGCAGGGTCGGAACCTTGAACCTGTACCGGTCCGCCTCTTCCTTCGTGACATTGAACCGTCCGTAGTCGGGCTCCTGAACCCCGCCCCGGTTCGCAAAGTAGTCCGCTTCTCGTCCCATTTTCTCGAAAGACTGTCCCCCCAGGATCTTGCCGACATGGCAGGTCTGGCAACCTGAACTCTTGAACAGTGCGTATCCCTGCTTTTCCTCTTCCGTCAGGGCGTTCGAATCACCGCGCAAATACTTGTCGAAGGCCGAGTTCGGGGTAATCAAAGAGCGTTCGAATGTGGCAATGGCGTCAACAACGTTCTCCTGCGTGATGCCTTCCGGATAAAGGGCTTCAAACTCCTTAAGCAGTTCGCCGTCCTCTTTCAAGGTTTCGATCACGACCGGCCATTCCGCGGCCATCTCAACTGGATTGGCGACCGGACCCTTGGCCTGTTCTTCCAAAGTCGGGGCTCTGCCGTCCCAAAACTGTGCAAACTGGAAGCCGGAATTGTACACGGTTGGGGAATTGATGTTTCCCCTGGCGCCGCCGACCCCGTCGGAGACCTGCTTGCGATCGGTTCCACCCTTGTCGAGGCCGTGACAGGAGGCACAGGATATGGAGTGGTCTCCTGAAAGCCGGGTGTCGTGAAACAACTTGTTACCCAGGGCCACCTTCAGGGAGTCCAGATCGCCCGACTGCGGCAGCGGTTGGACGGCTTCTTGCCGAAAGGAGAGGGACACATCCGCGGCTGCGTAATTGCCTTCACGGGTCTTGCCGATCCAGGCAAGGACAGCCTCCGCTTCCGAGTCGTTCAAACCCCCGTTCCAGTGTAAAAGGCGATAACGCCCCGGCGGCATGGCTTCGGAAACCACCTGATGCTCCACCTTGGCCAGGACCACTTCGGAAACAGGGCCGTCCGCCTCCGGCCGTAAAGCCGCTTTCAAATCCAGGTGCTCCAACCCTTCTTCCATGTCCTTTTCGATGACCCCCCGGGCAATCGGAAGGCGCGCGTAAAAGGGTAGTTGGTGCTCGGTCGTATGGCAGTTGACGCACTTTGCGCCCAAGATACCACGCGCTTCAGCGTAAACCGCGTCCTGGATCTCCATCTGAGACAGGCTGGTGCTGGGGAGACCTACCAACAGATTGGACACGGGTAAGGCGAGCAACAAAACGACGATGACAACAACTAGCCACAAAAAGCGGTTCAATTTCATGCCGTTACCTCCTTGCTTGACAAGCCGATCCTATTCGGCTCGTCGAGAATTAGCAAGTGCGTCTGATCATGGATGCTACCTCGTGCATTGAGCTCTAAATCTTAGTGACATTTTCTCAATTCGGATGCATTGCTTCGTAGACACAGCGTGTCGAGCTTGTGGCGAAAAGGGGGCGGCAAGAAGAGGAAAGGGAGACGAGAAAGAGCCGGTTCGCTTGTGATTTTATTCCGCCATTCGCTTCAAGCGTCTGATAACAAACTGCAACATTCTCCGTCTCGGCCCACCGCAGCCCTTCCCGGGGACCCATCACGAAGAGTGCAGTGGACAAAATGTCGGCCGCGAGAGGATCCTCGTCCCACACGGTTACAGAACCGACAAACTCTGCAGGCTGCCCGGACCTCGGATCCAGGATGTGGCCTACCCGAACTTCTTCGACCCAACGGTCGCGGAGAAAGCTGCCACTCGTAGCGATTGACCCTTTCTGCAAGCGAACCTGGCCACGATACCCGAGCCTTCTGTCTGGAGCGGCCAATTCGACATCCCACGAGACCTGATCTGGCGGCAACCCTGAGATTACGATCTGCCCTCCGAAGTTGATTAACCATGGGCCGGCGCCGATCGTCTTCGATTCAGCCAGAACACGCCTGAGGGCGACACCCTTCCCAAAGGCTCCGGCGTCGAAGTTCACATCAGCCGTTCGTTCGACGACACACTCTGCCAAGTTGATTCTGTGGATGCCGGAGTTGCTCAACGCCCGAGAGATCTCAGCCGGAGAAGGCTTTCGACCCTGGCCTCTGAGATCCCACACATCCACCAACGTTCCGACGGCAGGGTCGAAAGCTCCCTCTGTCTTCCGGCTCCAGAAGCGCAAGGTCGTGAGCAGTCGGCACATTCGGTTGGAGACTGGCGCTGGAACGTGTAACGGCAGCGCATTCACCTTGCTCAACTCGCTTGAGGTTTGCCATGTGCTCAACTCATCCTCGGTCTCTTCCACGATGCGGATGAACACTTCCAGCTGCCGGAGTGCCGTGTCCCGGTCGGCTGAGTACATTTGAAGCGTTGCCTCGGTTCCCATCAGGAAGGCTTTTCGAACCACAAGTTGCGCAGGGGCCGCCTCGTCTGTACTGGCGAGAGGCTGTGAAGCTGCTGTAAGCCCGGACGGGGCAGAGATAAGAACTACGATCAGCAGAAGTCGAGTACCGATGTTTGCAGCGAAGGCAAGCCTTTTGATCAACCCGCAATCCCTACGGCCAGGCAGCATCTGGAGAGTCAGAGAATTCTCTGATGGAGAGAAACAACCCATACCGCTTATTTCGTCCGAGGTACCGATTCCACAAGTGTTTCGTCGATGGACAGACGGCTCTGAAAGGCTCGCGAGGCAACTGCCACTGCCGAATGCCTGGCCTTTCTTTTCTTGAATCCGGGCACTAGATGGCCTAAATACGTCGCGACGAACGCAACCCCGAACACAATGTGCAGAACCCGGAGTGTGTCGGCCAGAAGGGGGCGGCTTGTCACTTCGAGCCAGTACCCACTCGCCGCCATCGCCATGAACAACCCTACCGAAATCATTCCGGACTGGCGTCGAGCGCCCATTTTGCTGTTGAACTTCTCCCAGGCGTGAGAACGCATCAGGACGCCTGCCGATAACATCAGAAACGGAGCCAACACGATGTGTAGATCAAAGGCGATCGGCTCCAGGGGATGATTGACTACGCTGAAGGGATCATCATTCTCAATCGCGTACCTCGTGACCAGGTACACAACACCACTGAGCGTGACGAAAGTCAGAAGAACTTGAAAGATCCGCTTTTCCCAACTGTTCATTTGGCCCTCCTCAATTACGTTCGGCCACTACGCTGTCAATCGCCAGAACTCGTCGAACAGCCTCGGCAGCAGCCCGGGAAGTCAGCGTGGCTCCAGCAACCGAGCGGATTGAGTACCCGAGGTGCAGGTCAGCCTCAAGCGACTTGTTTTCATATTGTTGGTACCAACGCTGGGACAGGTTGTATTCTGGAGGCTCGAGAAAAGCTGTGACTTCAACGCGCTTCACCCTGCCCTCGGCATCGAGACAAACGAGAAGACTTTCCCGCTTCGTCCGAACGATGTGTGTGTCGACATAGGCCTTTCCGACCAAGTTGTCACCTTGCTTGACGCGGTACAGGGCTATGAGGGGCGACGGCAACTTTGTTCCGATTAGCTTTTCCACCTTCGTTGCTTCCGCTTCCGTCAAGAAGATCCGTTCTGCAGAATGCGTGGTGTCTGGATAAACCGACCCAAGTAACTCCTCACGGCTTGGAAAGGGGCTTCCCGCTCCAAGCGAGATCTGCGCCGACAAGGCCACAAGCAGAGTAAGCGAAAGAACTGCCGCAACCGTCTTTGCCGGGAGATATCCGTCCCGACCCAACACCTCACCGTCACCTAGAAACTGTAGCCCAATGCAACGTTGAACTGATTGACTCCACTCTTCAGATCGTTTCGATGCCATTGGTAGTCTCCCTTGATCGCGATGTTGTAAATCGGTTTGAACTCCAGGACTAATGTGTAAAAGGTCCTGTCGTAGGCCGGGTTAGCGGTAAACCCGAACGGCATTTTGTGTTGCGTGTTGACAACTTCGTAGCGGAAGTAGGGCGTTAACGTCATCGTGTCATGTCGGCGTGACAACACGTTGTAGCCTGCCTGCAGGTAGCCCCCAAACATCTGCTCGGCGATCGCAGAACCTTCCGGGAGACCGCGCACCAGGTTCAGCTCGAGAGCATCCCCAATGTAGGTCGCAGCATACAGGCCGCGCAGGTCCCAGCCCCGAAGTTGTGCCTGCCCATGGATCTCGAAAATGGATGTCGGGACCTTCAGGGAATCTCCGTCATAGGTGTACTGGCCTTGTCCCGAGCCTCCCTGGTAGAACGAGCCGCCGAAGAAGATCCCTGGCGTCGGTGAATAGTCCACCCTTCCCACCAGTGCCATGTCTTCCGCCAATGCTTTCGAACCTTTCTGGCGCCCACCCCGCACTCCCGACGCGCTGAAACCCGCAGCATTAAGACCATTGACGGCGTAAACTCGAAAGTTGAAGTTACCGACTGAGGCCAGCGCCCCAAAACCGTTTTCCCGCCATGTAGTCGGGATAATGTAGCGCTCTGTTTGGGGTCTCGTTGTTCCCAGGAAT
>JAUVSF010000357.1 GCA_030597245.1 Acidobacteriota bacterium | reverse complement strand
TGTATTCTCGGCCAGACTTCGCTCCTCGAGGCCTGCAAGGATGCGCCCGACAGATTCGTCGAGGCTCGAGACCATGGCCGCATACGCAGCATTCTTATGGTAGAGGTCCGGCCCTGTTTTCCGGCTATAACGCTTGATAGCTTCATCTTTCGCTTCAATAGGAGTATGAACGGTGTGATAGCACACATTGAGGAAGAAAGGCCGATCGCCGACACGATCAAGGACTTCAATTGCTTCCTGAGTTAGACGATCGGTGAGATATTCGCCGGGTTTTCCGCCCTCGAGACCTGGGACATATCGAGGTTCGTGACCGAAGTAGCGATTGCCTCGATAAGGCCAGAAGAACGACTGCGGAGCACCCCACAGAGTACCGCCGATATTGAGATCAAAACCCTGCGTTTCGGGGTAGAAAGGCGCCGTCCCCAGGTGCCATTTTCCGATGTGAGCCGTGAAATAGCCAGCCTCGTGCAGGACTTCAGCGATGGTAACTTCTGCGTGGGGCAGGTCACCACGAACGATCGGTGGAATGAGTTTACGGTCACGAGGCGGGTCAGCCGAAGCCTCGCTCCAGACGGTCATGTCCAGTCTCGCAGGGTATTTGCCCGTCATGATGGAGGCTCGGGTGGGTGTACAGACCGGAGAAGCAGCATAGGCGTCAGTAAAGCGAACGGATTGGCTTGCCAGGCGGTCAATATTCGGTGTCTTGTGGAGGTCGGAACCATAGACGGAAGTGTCGGCCCAGCCCAGGTCATCGACCAGCAGAATGACGAAATTGGGCGGACGACCATCCGTGGCATGTGCGAACACCACGGAGACACCCAGGGTCAGAAACAGGCAAAGTGAGCGAAAAACCATCTTGCCTGAAACTATCGGAACCGGTGACAGAATTCAACGAGTGCTCAAGAAAAACGCTCTGTCCCTTTCTTTTCTTCTCCGCCGCATGAATCTGGCACCATGAACAGTGGATTCAATCTCCAGTCTGGCAGGCTTTTCGAAATCAGACCTTCAACTGGCGCAACGAAACCGGGTGAAGCGTTCTAGAACAGCTGTGTGCACTAAGCGATTGGTTCCAGAGACTCGGTACCAGACCGGACACAGTCTTCCTTATGAGGAGGCGTCTGTGAGTCCTAATTCGTGCCATTCGTGCCTGTCCCCATCTTCTCTGTCCCGGTTTTCAGCTGGGGGAAGAGAAAGTCTTCATGCAGGAATCCATCCTGCATCACAACGCGAAGAATATCCTGACACTTCCCACCCATAGGGCTGTCGTAGGTTACCTTCACTACAGCTGTCTCCTCATCAACCATCCTGAAATAGGCCCGGTTATCCTTTGTATATCTATCTTCGTTAACGAAGTCGATTTCCCAGGTAAACTCCCCCCCTGCCTCCATCCCACGGGCTTCCAGTTCAATTCTGTCGGCAAAGCCGGCATACAAGATTCCACCCGGGTCAAATGCCAGGTGACCTACTCCCCTGGACAAGATCGTGACACTGCAATAGCTCATCATCATATACACGTCATACGGCAGAGCGTAGAGTTGAGGCATGCCGAAAAACAGCTTAGCGGAGATTTCGTCTATTTTGTCCAGGATCACGTCGAAAGGGTCTTCCTCCTCCTCAGCATTCTCCACCTTCATGGCAGGATAGCCGGTCAGCTCCTCAATCATCATAGTGGCCAATTGATCTACAATAACCTCGACGGCCCGGCTTACTACATGGTTGTAAAAAGTACCTTCGGGAGGCTGGCTTGCTTCAATAGCGTTGACATAGTCAATCAACGCGTCTTTCTCGTTGCTGGAAAGAGGTAACTGGGATATCAGCGTTCGCAAGTCACCCAGCTCTTTGCTGATATCTGTAGCAGCAGTGGCAGAAACAGTCAGCAAGAAAGCGACAACGATTGCGAGAATTACTTTATCCAGTCTCATTGCTCACCTCCAAACCGGGCGTTCAAGGTCCTACGCATTGGGGGAAGGGTTCCGATGATGAAGCCCGTTTGCTGCAGGGCGGTAACGGTGATTGCCCCGTTGGATTTGACAAGTGCCGTTCCCCGGTATTTCTTGACGCCTGTGAGCTCATCGATGTACTTCGCGACGTGTCCCATTGCCGGGATCTCAAAGAACCCTGATCTCGGATTAGATCCATTCTCGTCGGACAAGACGATGCCAACTTCGACCGGGCCGACGTCAGAAAGATTGGCAACTGCCAGGCCGGTTCTCTGGCCGATTGCAGTGTCCATGTCAACAAACACTTCGACCGAACGCATCGAACCTACCGACTCGACCGCTGCCTGTGTGGTCAGTTCGCCTTCAGAAAACAGCTCGAAAAACAGCTGTGCCCCCACTTCCTTGTCAGCGGTAAGTGTCGCCCACCCGGCTTTCAATGTCCCGCCTTGTCCAGCCGTCATGAGTTTCACCATCCCATCGGGGGCGATCTTCGCGGTATGTGTCGACGCCTTATTCCCGCCGATCGTTACTGCCCACGGTTTTCCGGTGTCATCAAAGAACTTGACGGTTATATTCGCCTCCCATAGGCTCTGATTACGGACAAAAAAGGAAGTTCTCATCCAGAAGTTCGCGTCTCCACCGTCCGCAACCTGTGCAAACTCATGGACACGTGAAGGCAGCCCGGGAAAGATGGACGTCATCAACAGCGGGCAGGCAATCAGAAGCACGATTGGCTTGAAGCGTACCATTAGTGGTTTCCTCCCTTAGAAAGTGGTAGTTGAGGTTTGTTGTGTAGAGATCAGGGTTGAATCAAGTCGAATGTCGCGAATCAACTTGTGAGAAGAGATAGTCGGACCAATCACATCCCACTCCTCCCCGAAAAGGGGCTACGAAACCTATGTTATTCCCGGAGGACAGGAAAGGCAACGGCAAATATTAGCACGAATGATAAGGTGGGTCAGGTAGTGGTCTGTGCCGCCACCCATCCGAGTCTTCACTGACCTGCAGTCAGCAACTCGTCCGGAAGAATCTCGAGAGAAGGGGAGAGAGAAGGGGACAGGCTGGTGCTTAGGATGGAAGCGTTCCGCATTTGTAGCGAGATTTCCTCTTAGAAGAAGTGAGGGGCGGGCACGGCGAGGCCACCTGGAACAAGAACGCGCGCGGGTTGAAAAGCAACAATGCGACCTGGAACATTAATCGATATCCGCACTGTATTCTATACTACTGATATGTATCATACGAATCTGTATGATACACTATTGCACTATGAATCCTTTTCGTTACGGTGAGGTGGTCACAGGAAGAGATTTCTGCGACCGGCCCGAGCTAATTGAACAACTACGACAGAGGCTGGAGTCCGGACGTAATACGGCAATTGTAGGCGAACGACGCACCGGCAAGACGTCGTTGATCCACGAAACAGCACGTCGCATTCGCGGACTCCAGTTCGTACATGCACAGCTGTGGGCTGTCAAGAGCATTGACGATGTCGCGCAGCGACTGATCGACGCGATCATCTCGAGTGAGCGCCGACGTACCTCAGTTATCGAGAGTATCGCTCGGGCGCTCAGCTCTCTCCGTCCCAGGATCGAACTCGATCCTTACACTGGCCATCCTTCCGTAACCCTTTCCCCGACGGAACGGGTGAGCCCAAGAGGTCTTCAGGCCGTCTTCGACCTGATCGAGGATCGGAGTGGACGCCACCGGCTTGCTGTGCTGCTCGATGAGTTTCAGGACATTCGTCGGATCGAGGGAGCCGATGCGCTGATTGGTTCCATTCGCGACCGCATCCAGCGCCAACGACGAATCGCGTATATTTTCGCAGGGAGTGTACGACATTCCATGGAACAGATGTTCCGGAACCCTGGGAGCCCTTTCTTCAAGGCGGTGAGCATTTTGGAGGTCGAGTCCCTTGAGCGGAAGCGCTTCAGAGCATTCCTTGGCCGTCGTTTCCGCGCCGGCCAGAGGCCCGTACCGAAATCAGCATACACGCGGATCTTCGCGCTCGCGGAGGATAATCCGAGTGATGTTCAGCAGCTGTGTTCAGCGATCTGGGATTGCTCCGTAGCCGATGAGACGATCGGGCCGGATCAGCTCCAGCGGGCGCTCGATCGGATTTTCGCAACCGACCGCAAAGGATATGAAACCCTGGTTCGTCCGCTAACTGACATCCAGATGCGTTGTCTTCGCGGACTGGCAAAGCTGGGAGGTACTCGGCCGCAGTCCAAGAGGTTTCTCGAGGAATCCGGGATCCAGCTGGCAGCGAGTGTCAAGCGTGCCTTAGACCGCCTCGTCGCCTTAGAATTGGTGTACGACCGCGACGCGAACTACAAGTTCTTCGATCCGTTCTTCCGGCAATGGATTCTCACCCGATTCGGTTAGCTTCGTGCGGCATTCACAACAGCATTGCTTCAACCCCTGTGGCTGACCTTCCGTACCTGGACTTCTGCACCGAGCGAACTCCCAAGAGTCGTCGCGGCCAAGAGCAGGAGGAAAAAAACAGCCAAAAGTGCAGGTACTGCGCATCTGTAAGATTCCCGTCTGTTTCCAAACAGCTCGCGGAATCATTCTCTGTATTATGGAATCTCATTTCTATTTTGCAAGAATCTATCTTCTGAATATTCACTGGACCGGGCTTTTCCAACTAATCAGACCTGCCATTTCTTGTAGCTCAGAATCTCCGCCCGAAGTCTTGCTTTCCAGAAAATGGGGCGCAGCCTCGATGAGTTTTGCCAACATCTCCGCGAGATGCTCAGGAACAAACACCCTCTCTGAAAGTCGGCAAGTCAGTGGCCAGAATCCGAGAAGGATTCCATATCGTGAGCCGGACCACCGATGATGATTGGCGCGGTGTTCAGCTACTCCCTGCTCCTTCAATGTGGCTGGGGCTCGGGGGCGGCCACAGACTCACGCCAATTGTCGAGGGCTCGGCGGAGCCGGAGGACGCGATCCGGGTAACGAGAAACCAGGTTTCTGGACTCCCCCGGGTCTTCGGCCAGATTGTACAGTTCCAGATGATCATCCTCGTAATAATGAAGAAGCTTCCAGTCTCGAGCTCGCAGCGCAGATACCGGGGAAGTCGTTGCGTAATAGTGCGGATAGTGGAAATACAGAATGTCGCGGTTGAGGCGGACGGACGAGTCGCGAAATAAGGGAACCAGGCTGAGACCATCAACGGCAGCATTGTGGGCCGTGTCTCCCTCGAGATCCGCTATATCCAAGATGGTCGGATAGAAATCGGTCGAGCAAACAGGCTCGTGACATACTGAGCCCGGGTGCGTGACCCCCGGCCACCGGACAAGCAGTGGGACACGGATTCCGCCTTCGTAAAGAGAACCCTTACCGGAGCGCAGCGGGTGGTTGTTTGTAACCTGCTCCCCCTGCCACCGGTTGACGAAACCGCCGTTATCCGAAGCAAAAATGACGACTGTATTCTCGGCCAGACTTCGCTCCTCGAGGCCTGCAAGGATGCGCCCGACAGATTCGTCGAGGCTCGAGACCATGGCCGCATACGCAGCATTCTTATGGTAGAGGTCCGGCCCTGTTTTCCGGCTA
>JAUVSF010000314.1 GCA_030597245.1 Acidobacteriota bacterium | reverse complement strand
TTCTAGCTTGTCACTTGGGAGATCAGCAGTTTGTGACGGCCTGGAAGGCCATCTTCCACCGGGGCTCCGCATAGTACGAAATGGTATGCGTGGCGGAAGATAAGCTTCCAGCTTGTCACTTGGGAGATCAGCAGTTTTGTGACGGCCTGGAAGGCCATCTTCCACCGGGGCTCCGCATAGTACGGAATGGTATGCGTGGCGTGGCGCTGAGGCTCCACGCTCCGAAGGTGTGCCAATGAGGGGAAGTTCTCAGTTCAATTTAGAGCTTTTGTGATCAAGCGTTTGTACCAGGGGACTCCAGCTTCTTTCTGTTCTTGCAGAAGCTTCTTTCTCTCCTGTTCTCTGACCAGTTTATCCAAATAGGCCTGCCCCTCCGATGCATGGCAGTCCTTGTATTTTCGGTCACTGCCGCAGGGACAGGGTTGGTTACGCCCCACTTTGAGGGTCTTCCGGCGGGGAAGTTCCACCGATTTCGGGATAACAAGTTTCTGAGAAGCCCTCCGGGTTCGACTTTTGGCCATTTCTATTGCTCGATCCTCTAGAATGATTGAAAACGCTACCTTAGTTTCTCTGCCGCCTTGATGTCAAATGGACTGCTGCGCAAGCCCAGCAGTAGGATCGCCAAGATCCTCGAGCGGGAGGCCCTACCACTAAATCACGAAAGCACTAAGAATTCCTTTGTGCCTTTGTGAATTCGTGGTTAAATCCCAACCTTCCGGTTATGCAATTCTTCCCGAAAAGTGTGGTCGACTCAAAAAGGGATGTTTGAGACAATAGGCGCGCTGTCTGACTTGGTTGCGCTTTGAGTTTGAGTCAGCGGCTTGGACAGGTTTGAAAACTGGAGACTGCTTTGGCTGAGTCGTTAGCATCACTGGGCACTTACGAGGAGTATCCCACTGCATTGGCAGCCCGGATAGTCTCCAGATTCAATCTACCGAGGCCGATGGAAGCCCACGAGTTTCGAGAGAAGGGCAACATCAACCAGCAGACCTTTCTGATTCAGGCGGGCAGCGGCACGCTGCAGCACGAGTTCCTGCTACAGAAGATCAACCAGCAGGTTTTCACTCGACCGCGGCAAGTTATGCAATCGATGATTGCCTGTCTGGATGCACAGCGAAGAAGCCTGGAGCAGCGACCCCGACCGGGTGGTCGCGACTGGGAACCTATCACGTTGATGCCAACTCATACAGGCGAATTCTATTTCGACTCAAGCGACGGGCGGGGGGATGACATCTGGCGGGTGATGCGGAAGATTTCGAATTGCCATACTTACAAGAGTCTCGACGCATTACAGGATCGAGCTGAGCAGCTTGCGACGGCCGAAGAGGCAGGCCGAGGATTGGCGATTTTCGGTGATTTGACGGCTGAGTTGGATGTCCTCGGCCTAGCCAACCCGTTACCCGGATATCGTGACACTGCAGTCTATTTCGGCCAACTCCACTCGGTTCTTTCCGGATCAAGATCGGTAGAAAGCGCGGAACCCTTCCTTCCGAAAGATCCAGCCCTGAGGCACAGTACTGAGCAGCATTTTATTATCCATCTGGCTGCAGATGAGTTCTCCCGCCGTGTCAATCAACCTGAGGTGCGGTCGGCAATAGATCTGCTGAAGGAACATGAGAACCATGCGATGACTCTCATCCATCAGATGGAAAGCGGTCGAATTCGGACGGTAGCCATTCACGGGGACACGAAACTGGACAACTTCCTTTTCGATGATAGAACGAGACAGGTTCGAGCCCTCATTGACCTCGATACAATCATGCCTCACTCCTGGTTGGCCGACTGGGGAGATATGGTTCGGTCGCTTTGCAATGTAGCGGGGGAGAAGGCGCGTGATCTCAAATCCGTCCAAGTAGACATAGAGGTGTATGAATCTCTCTGCCGAGGATTCCTCACCACCGCTCAACGTATCACTCCAGCCGAGATCGCACTCATGACCGACGCAGTCGAAATAATTTCGTTGGAACTGGGCCTGCGGTTCTTGACAGACTACCTGCGGGGAAACAGCTATTTCAGGTTGACGCCGACAGACAGTCCGGATCTTAACAAGGTGCGGGGGTTAGTACAGCTTAGACTTTTCGAAGAACTCAGACGAAAGCAGGATGTCACTCGTGAATGCGTACACAAGTTCCTTCAAGCATAACGTGAACCGGCTTATTCCCAACCTGACAAACCTGAGGAGTGTGCTGTGATTCAACAGCTGAAGATTGGCACTTCCTGGGTCCGTGGGATTGTCGGACAGGGTTTGACCCCGGAGTTGATCGTCGATTTCGCCTCGGCGTTCGGCACATGGGTCGAAGGGAGACCCGTCGTTATCGGAAGAGACACTCGGCGCTCATCGGTAATGCTCCGAGCCGCTGTAGTTTCAGGCCTCCTCTCACCAGGGAGCAAGGTGATCGATATGGGAGTCTCAACGACACCTCTGGTCTGCTTTGCGGTTAGAGAACTCGGTGCAGCAGGTGGAATATGCATTACCGGAAGTCACAACGACGCTGCCTGGAACGCTCTGAAGTTCGTGGGGCCTCACGGTGGGCTCCTGACAACCATTGAGAGTGAAGAACTGCTCGACATCTACCACGCCTCTGCCTTCCAAACGGCCCCGCGGGATCACGTTCCGAATGTCGTCCCAGCGCCGGAGATTGGTGACAGGTACATAGAACACCTGGTGTCGGCCCTCGATCTGGAACTCATCAGAAAGAGGCGTTTCCGCCTGGCCGTCGATTACAACAACGGTGCGTCAGCAGGAATCTCCAGCCGGTTTCTCGAGGAACTTGCTTGTGAAGTTATCCCAGTCAATGAAGAACCGAGCGGTGAATTTGCCCATCCTCCGGCTCCATCGATCAGCAACATGGCCCAACTGGCTGAGGTCGTGACGGAATCCAAGGCTGAACTGGGCGCCTGCATCAATGTGGATGGGGACCGGATTGGATTCGTTACCGAGACAGGCCAAGCCCTTTCTGAGGAGTACACAATTGCTCTCGCAGCACTGAACCGTCTATCCCGCCGGCCCGGTCCTATTGTCACGAGTTTCTCCACGTCGCACCTCGTAGACATCGTCGCTGAAAAGCATGACCATAAAGTGATCCGAACCAGCGTCGGGGAGAGCCATGTTGTGGACCGAGGATTGGAAGAGGGAGCCGTGCTGGCCGGTGAAGGATCAGGGGGTGTGGCTGCCCTGCCCATATCTACGACCTTTGATGGCCTGCTGACTCTGGGCATGGTGCTGGAATCTATGGCCTCCCAAGGGACTGGGCTCTCAGATCTTGTCAGTCACCTGCCGCGCTTTTTCATGAAAAAGGGTGAGCTGAGGCTTGAACCGGTGGCTGCGTATAAAGCTGTCCGACATTTCAGAGAGGCCTACGCCGAAATGTCACCGGGTTGCTCTGACGGAGGGGTCCGGGTCGCTTGGGAAGATGCGTGGTTGCACGTGCGAGTTTCGAATACTGAGCCCTTATTACGAGTGATCGTAGAGGCTCGGGAAGAGAAAAGAGCTAACCAACTGTACGAGGAAGCCATGGTTCTGGCCGAACAAAGCTCGAGCTGAGAAGATTAGGATGTACAAAGAGACGACTCTGAAAATAGGCCTTTCCGGGGTGCGTGGCATTGTGGGTAAGTCCTTCACTCCCCAGCTGATCACGTCTTTTGCGTCAGCCTTCGGGACCTTCTGTGGTCCGCGAAAGGTGGTGATCGGTACTGACACAAGACCGTCCAGGGAAATGGTAACCAATGCCGCCATTGCGGGACTGCTGAGCGTAGGTTGTACACCCGTCAAGCTCGGTATCACTCCAGTCCCGGCACTCCAGCACCACATTCGCAAGCTTGGTGCAGGAGGAGGGATCTGTGTCATGGCCAGCGACCACCCTGTCGAATGGAGCGCCCTCAAGTTCTTTAATTCAGATGGCACCGGACTCCGTCCAAACCAGTTCGTCCAACTGACTGACCTCTATCATCAAGGTGTCTATCCCCGTGTGCCATGGCACGGGATTTCAGATATCGTCAAGGATGATTCCGCCACGGAATCTCATCTGGAAACAGTCTTGCAAGCGGTAGATATTGGAAAAATTCGATCAAGACGCTTCAAGGTGGCGATCGATTGCTGTAACGACTCTACCTATCGTGCCGGCCCGGAATTCTTGAAGCGACTGGGTTGCGAGGTGTACGAGTTGAATACCGACGCGGAGAAACCGTTCAGTGAACCAGAGCCGACTCCCGACAGCCTGGGAGCACTCTGCGACACAGTCAGGCGTGCGGGTGCTGATATCGGATTTGCCCTGGACGCAGACGGTGATCGACTCGGGCTCGTGGATGAGCAGGGCGTTGCATTAGACGAGGACTGTACCCTGGCTCTGGTGCTTCAACACAGGCTGGGCATTACTCCTAGCAGTGTGGTGGTGAGTGTGTCTACCAGTAGCATGGTCGAACACGTAGCCAACAGCTTCGGCTGTTCCGTCTTCCGCACCAAGGTTGGAGAGGTTTACGTCCTGGAGAGAATGCTTGAGAGCCGAAGCCGGCTCGGCAGCGGAGGAAACGGTGGAGTGATCGACTTGGCCGTGAACCCCTGCCATGACGGTTTTGTGGCGATGGCCTACCTTCTCGAAGGGATGGCGAATCAGGCGGCTTCACTGGGAACGCTGCGCAGCAGACTCCCTCGCCGAGCAATCATCAAGAAGGTGGTTCCCGCGTCGCCGCGTCAAATCCCACCGTTGTTACGCTTAATACAGCACCTGCACAGAGATCAGGAGATGGATCTCTCGGACGGGGTGAGAGTCCTTTGGCCGGACCGGTGGCTGCTCGCTCGGGGATCGAACACCGAGCCTGTCCTGCGGATTGTAGCGGAAGCTCCAACCGAAGCAGACGCGAACGCTCTCGTCGAGAGTGTCACCGAATATCTTCGTCCGCCGGCTAAGGGAAGTTGAGCGACCTCCAGGGCAGGTTCTCGATTACGAGCACGAGTACCCTCCTTCGCTAAAGCTACGGAGGGCAGGCGGAGCACGAGTTAAGATACCAAGTCGCAAGACCCAGGTCTCAAGCCAAAAGACCAAAGGACTAGCCTACAGCAGACCCTCATTGGAAAGCACTTGCCGCACCTCACCCAGTCCTTGAGCCTTCGCGGCTCGAAGATTGAACTTCAACGCAGCCTCTACACATTCAGTGTTATCATCCAGATACAGAATTCGCTCAGGAGGGACACCAAGATCCCGGAGTACATACTCGAAGATACCTGGATCAGGCTTCACCATCCCAATCTCGTGGGAGAGGTATTGATAGCGAAAGAACCGTCCAAATCCCCAATGATCCCGAATCTGATTCCAATGCAACTCGTTGTTGTTACTGAGACATCCGAGTTCGCAATGCGAATCCAATCTTGAGAGCAACTCTAAAGATCCTGGGAAAGGGCCTCGGTCCCAGCTGAAGAACTGGCGAAACCACTCGTCCGGGCTCATACTCAAGTTCAGTTCCTCAACCGCTTTCCGCGCAAACTCGTCGGGAGTGGACCGGCCTGACTCGAAGCTTCGAACTGATGGCGACTCGAGCCAGAACTTGCGCGCGTCTTCAGGCGAGAACTTCTCTCCCAAAAGTTCTCTTAGCCCATTTGCTCCATCCCAATGGACTAACACACCCCCAAGGTCAAAAAGGACGATTGCCGGCGGCATTCTCATCCAGACAGGGTATCACCCCCATGATCCTTGGCGAACTTAGCGGGCTTTGCGTGAAATTGATTCTGCTCACGCCAAGAACGCAAAGGCGCAGGGAGACGGTTAGGTTCTTGGTCGAGACAAGGATAGCCCATCCACCTTCGCTCTTTGAGTATGGGCATCCGGCATCCCGGGATTTTCGATTTGGGATTTTCGATTTGCGATTTGGTCCGGTATCTGGTATCTGGTATCCGGGCCCCCATTTCACTCTCCAGGCAGGAAACCCCTATAATTCAGCAGGCACTTTGACGGAATAGCGGGAGACAAACGAAATGAAAGAAAAAGTGGTACTCGCATACTCGGGAGGAC
>JAUVSF010000324.1 GCA_030597245.1 Acidobacteriota bacterium | reverse complement strand
GTCCCACGCTATGACAAGCAGGGATGCTTGTCTTACGGGAGCAGCTTCTCGTATTCTGCTTTGGCTTCCTGAAGGATCGGAATATCCGGGTCGGCGTCCTTCCAGATACCCAGAAAATCCTCATAGGACTTCCGGGCACCTGCTTCGTTTCCCATGAGGACTTTAGCGCGGGCTAACCCCAGATGGGATAAGGGCCGATGAACTGAGATGGCGCCGGTAGCAGGGTCGTCGATAATCATCTGAAAATCTGCGGACGCCTCTTCGCCTCGTTCCAGAGCCAGCAGGGTACGTCCTCTCATGAAGACGGAGGCGGCCCCAGGCGGAGTCATCAGGTCCAGTTCACTGACGGAACGCAGCAGTCTGAACGCGTCCTCCGGGGCACCCCGCCCAAGTTCGATAATCGCCTGAACACCCGGAAGGCCACGACGATTCCACAAAGTCGATTCTGGAAGCTCCTGTGACACAGCCTCTGCAAATCGTTTGGCTCGCTCGAAATCTCCCGCGGCGGCCAATGACCAGGCGGCAATCCTTCTGACCATATAGCTTGCCTGCTCCATTTCCATGGCCTGGTCGACATATCTCAGCGCCTGTCCTCGGTTGCCTACGAGCGCCTCGACCCAGGCCTCATATACCAGGGTTGTGGCGGCTGCGTCTCCACGCCCCCACTGTTGCAGGGTGCCTACCCAGTCTTCCAACAGTTGCCGAGACTCCTGAAACCGTCCATAGAATGTAGCTTCATCAATCCGGATTGCAAAGATCCCTGGGCCTCCGGGGTGCTTCTCTAACCAGGAGGCATGGTGGTTCATGGCAGCTTTGTCTCTTTCGAGAAAAGCGATCCTATAGAGGGTTTGGTGCATTCCCTCGCCCTCGAGCCCCGGGGAGATTGCTCCTTCGAGTAAGGCTTTTGCCTCGGAGATGTGCCCCATATCCTGGTAGCGGTTCGCAAGGTTGTTGAGTACCAGGGGGGCCCTACCGAGGTCGACGGCCACTAGTTGTGTTTGAAGTGCCTTCTCACGCTGTCCCGACTGCGCGTATGCATTCGCAAGGTTGTTCCAAAAGCCACCGTCATTCGGATACATACGAGTCGCCATTTCCAGGGTCTCTATTTTCTTGGCGAGATCTTCTGTAACTGATGTATGGTAGTTCTCCTCAATATCCAGGCGTTCATACTCACTGGCCCGGTCACGGAGCTCAAAGGCCCTTTGAGCATGCTCTCGCGCACGTCCGTAATCCCTCTGATTCCAGTGGAAAGTGGCCAGCGAAGAGTGGGCGTTTGAGAAGTTCGGGTCCAGCTCCACGGCCCGGCGGGCGAAGGCCACCGCCTCGGAGTATCGCTGAAGGCCATTCATCTCGCCCGCCTGATTCACTAGCTTCAGGGCTTCAAGGGATGACGTGGTGGCCTGTTCCAAGGGTGTGTTCGTCTTCTCGATTGAGGCCAGAGTCTCGCCAAGTTTGCGGCGCATACTGCTGGCCGCACTGTCTAGCGCGCCTAGTACGCTCTCTTTGCTGGAAGCTTCTGTTTGCTCCCTTGCCACAGACTCCCCGGTCTGACAGTTCTCCGCATTGAGTGTTATCAGATACGTACCGCCCAACTGTGCAATCTCCCCGATCATCACCGCCTTGTTGTTCCGTCGCTGGCAGATCTCTCTTCCTATTGCTTGAGTGATTCGGGTGGTTGGAGGCCGCTCCATGTACGCGAGTGTTTCCTGAATCTGGGTATCCGAGACTATGTTGAGATAGGGGGATTCATCCAGTTTGACTCGGAGAGCGGTCTTCAAAGCGCCGTCGAAGACTTCATCGCCCGTGGTATTGACGAAGTCTGTGATCAGGATCTCGTCTTCTTCGGTCAGTACAGGAGCCGTCTTGGGGCCGAAGAACCAGATTCCAATAGAGATCAAAGCCACCACCAGAAGAAGACCGACGCCTGCCACCAGCCTGTGTCTCCGAAGCAGACCAATGAAGATCTGTGTATCGGAAGAATCGCTGATCGAGTCTGCTTCTTCCCCGGAAATGGGCGCTGCTTCAGAGGTCGGTTCTCGCTGTGCTGCCACCAAGCTTGCTGACAAGTCCGAGTTACGACGCAGGCGCTCCAGTTCGGCATGTAAATCAGCCGCCGATTGATAGCGCAGTTTCGGGTTCTTCTCCAGTGCCCTGTTGATGATGTGTTCCAGTTCATCGGGAAGATCGGGATTGATCCGGACAGGTGATGTCTGAGTTTTGGTCAGGATTTCATTGAAGACGACTCCCGAGGAACTCCCCGTAAACGGCAGCTTTCCTGTTGCCATCTCGTAGAGCACGACACCCAGTGAAAATAGGTCTGTCCGGGTATCCAGCTCTACTGCCTTCACCTGTTCGGGGGACATATACGAGACGGTCCCCACAGCTGTACCGGGACTGGTGAGCTGTTCTTCCTGCACGGCTGTCGGGGCAGCCGATCCTGTGATCGGGTCTGCGGTCAGCTTGGCTAGTCCGAAGTCGAGGACCTTGGCATCTCCTCTCTGGGTGATGAAGATGTTGGCAGGTTTGATGTCCCGATGCAGGATGCCCTTCGAGTGGGCTGCATCCAGAGCGCCGGCCACTTGAGTCCCGATCTGAAGGATCTCATCTAGAGGCAGGGACTTCCCGGAGATCCGTTGCTTCAGCGTCTCGCCTTCGAGATACTCCATCGCGATGAAGGGCTGGCTGTCGTGCTGACCCAGCTCATAAATCGTACAGATATGAGGATGGTTCAGGGCAGAAGCAGAGCGAGCTTCTCGCTGGAACCTCTCAAGTGCTTGAGGATCTTCCGACAACTGTTCGGGAAGGAATTTCAAGGCAACGGGGCGTCCGAGCGCAGTGTCCTCGGCCTTATAAACGACCCCCATGCCGCCCCCGCCGAGCTTCTCTGTAATCCTGGAGTGAGAAATGGTCTTTCCGATCACGGAGAATACTCCCACTTGTCATTCGTCATTTGCCATTCGCCATTGGCATGGCCCATACCTCCGCCGCCGAGTTTCTCCGCGATTTTGTAATGGAATATGGTCCAGCCAACCAAAACCTCAGCCTCCGTTACTTCTCATGCTAACTTCCGAAGCGGGCAGAGGCAACACCTTGTTGTTAAGCAAGGCACAGCCCGTACAATGCTCTCAGAATGCTGATGGACCACCGAGAGCAATTGGAGCACCCAGTGGAGGTTCCCCGGTCTCTGAGATCCCGGGGCTCCGTATGAAATGTCCATGCAACGTCATACGGAGGCCCGGATCCTTACAGGGTCTGTTGCCCAAACCACAACAGACCCAATTCCCTATTAAACCCAAACTTCAAGCTCCCTTGCAGGAACCATCCAACCTACTGAAATATATTCGGTTAAGAGCTCTGTAGAAGTTGAGGTATTGAATTCATGCAATCGATCTTGTTTGAGATTTGGTGCTTGGTTCTTGGGATTTGGGCGTGGGCCGATTTTGGCAAGACGCCCTTACAGGGCCCGCGGTTGAACCACCGATTGACCAGCCACCTCAAGTGACGGACAAGGCGTCACGACCGAGACCTCTGCAGCTGAAGTTTACGAACTGCCCTGTTACGGGAATGAGGGATTCCACTCCATATCCGGATCCAGTGGGAAAATCGGTCGGCGTACGCTCTTGTACTCCAGGTCTTCAACAGTCTGAGAAGCAAAACCAGGCGTTAAGGCCATGATGGTTCGCGGTGCAATATCCCGAAGTGCTTGAAACAGGTAGCCGAGCTTTACAACCACAATTTCGTGGGCCAGCGGATCAATCTCGACCTCTTCAAAATCCCTCGGAGAGGTAAACGACCTGCTTTCTTTGAGCAGGACAAGCTGGATTCCGTCCACCTGCAGCACCACCGGCCTTCGGCGAGAACCCGCGGCTGGTTCCGGCGCGATGAACCGGATGTTGCCGTGAATCTTCAGTGGACGGCTGAATACTGCATCGATCTTCCCTCCAATTGTCAAATCAACAGGAGCGCCGACCCCCTCTCTCACGCAGGTCTCAACAGCTTCGGGATCCACGATACCCGCCACGACTGCATCTTCGACACGCTGCGCCAACATTCTTTCGAGAACCAGCGTGCCGTCGCCCGCAGCTCCCGCGGTCGTATTGTCCCCAGAATCCGTGATGAATACCGTCGGTTCCGGTGCCTCCCGAGCGGTTTGGATCGCGCCATCGATGTCGTCAGTTGGCACATCAAACTGTAGTTCGCTGCGACGTCTCCACAACTCACTTGCCAAAGCGACGACTTCTTCCTGCGCCCTCTCAGTATACGAGGCATCTTGCGCCACAACCTGAACACTCATCCCCGCTCGTGAAACATCCGTCCATGGCATCCCGACAAAAATCGACGCGTCCATCAGCCCCTCGATCTCCACAATCTTCGGGAGCCTCTCGTATAGAGACTTGAGCGGTTCAACCGAAGTGATCCCTTTCTCTCCCGGGATCAGAATGGGGACGTTGATGTGCGCTGTGGCCGGGCGAAGCCCTCGCTCGATTGCTTCCAAAAGCAAGGTTACTGCCCTCAGTCGAGTTTCAGCACCGTCCACGTGGGGCGCCGTCCGATAAGCCGTCAAGATGTTCAGCTCGTTCACCAGCTCCGGGGAAATATTCCCGTGAAGGTCAAAACTCGCGGCGATAAGGATGTCTCCGGTTAACTCACGGAGTCTACGGAGGAAATCGACCTGAGCATCGTCATACCCTTCAACATGTAGAGCCCCGTGCAGAATCAGATAAATGCCATCCAGCTTTCCGGCGTCACGGACTTCTGCCAGGATCGCATCCCTGAATCCCTCGTAGGTGGCGCGTGCGACCACTCCTGAGGGCCGTGCATTCGCAATTAATGTCGGAACAAATTCCACCTCTTTCGGATCCATTGCTTGAGCCCACTCTGCCCGTTCGAGGACCTCCGCTCCACGCCGGACGGTGAAATCACTCGCGGCGGTAGGGTGAGGATTGAACGTGTTTGATTCATGGCTGATACCAGCTACCAGGACGCGTACCGGCCGAGCCTCCTCCTGGCGTTCGCACGAACTCGTCAAGGCCAGGACAAGCAGAAAGAAGAACGTTGCTCCAGCTTTCATAATGTCTCCTACCTCTCCTAAGTATCCTCCTCCCAGCAAGATATACCTAACCTGCATTTCTCACCAGCTGGCTGCTTTGCCTCGCGACGCAACCTGATGAGAAAGGCGGTCTAATTCGTGGACCTGAGATTTCAAGAATGTGGGAATGGGAAACCGTCTGTCCGATTATGGCGTCTCCTGAGGGACAGCCAGATGTCTGGCTATCGCTTCTGCCGGCAGGTTCATCTTGCGCAGGAGCAGCTCGAAGCGGGGGTCGTCGTGGAGTGAGTCAAATCGTGCGTCGGTGACAAATGGGAGGTACATTGGAAGCTCGTAGGTCTTTTCGAGCCACTCGAACGCTTCGTCCTTCTCACCGAGGAACGCATACCACGCTGCCCTGTCATAAGGCTTTGCTGTCTCCGAGGCTTGAGGAGCTTTAAGCCGGAAAACACCTTTCAGACCTTCATGCTTGTAGGCTTCCCGATATTCTCTGATCTCCGATTCGTCAGACCCTAGTTCCGCCCTACGGTCCATCCATGCAGTGAAGGCCTCTCGCTCCAGCCCCTCCCGCATGTAGCAATTGAGGAGTATGAAGAAGCTATTGAATCGCTTGGCCATCTCTAGCGCCCGGTCAAAATCACGAGCATAGAAGTACCTGGAAGCCAAAACGGATTGTTGGAATTCTGAGAGTGGATCTAACCGCTGACCGAGCGTCTCCAACGCGGCAAGAGCTTCATTGCGCCGACCCATCCAGAGCAGGTAGATTACTGGACTTACGAGAAGGTCCTGATAATCCGGGTCTAGCTCAATTGCTCGCTGAAATTCACGCCCAGCTTTCTTCCATGCGTGATCG
>JAUVSF010000121.1 GCA_030597245.1 Acidobacteriota bacterium | reverse complement strand
TAAGCGCCACTTGGTCGTTTCCCCACGTGACCCCAGCGTATCGTGTAGACAGGGAAGCAAGCACGTCTGGCTCCGCTTTGAATGGAGCGTCTAGTTGAAACACACGGTCCCGAAGCTCCGTTTCCTTGCGCGCGTCGCCGTCGTCGAGTGCTTCAACCCAAGCCAATGTGGCTTCTTTGTCGGCCCGCCAGGTCACGCCCCGTGGCCCGGTTGGAACGCTGCCAAAAGCCATTGGAACTTCTTCTTGAAGGGACAAATCGGCTAACTCATGAACGACACTCCCGGCGATATCCCAGACTTCTATCCTGCGCGGAAAACGCGACGCCGGAACTCGATAGGAGTACGGGCGATGAATGGTCTGGACCAATAGGTACTGGCCCGAAGGCGAGGTAGACGTTTGCCAATAGATCTGCGGATCTCCGATTGTCGTGACAGTCCCGTCCACGTCGATGCGTGCAAGTTGGCTGGTGAAGTAGTAGTCGAATAATGCTTTGTCATCTGCGTCTTTGAGCAAATCCTGATATGTTCGGGCCGGCGCGGTACGCCCCAGGTTCTCTTGAATAATCGGGCCGTCTGGAAGCAAATTGCGCGTCGGCTCCTGGCCAGGGGCTGCGGGAACAACAGCCGCTATGACCCCAGAAGAATCCGGCAGCCATTGGGGCGGGGTGGCGGCGGTTAGGTTGAGAGAAACATCGGCAACCCGTTTTGCTGTAGCCGAATCCACCTGCAGCACCCATGGTTCAATCCTGGTGAGTTCGCCACCGACTTCACGTGTGCATGTAAAGGAGACAAACATGCCGTCCGGCGACCAGTTCACGTTCCCGATTCGCGTGGGCGTGGGCAACCCCGTCACCCTTCTTGGTTCCCCACCCTGTAACGGCTTCAGAGTCATCCCACTCAAGTAGCGAGTTCGACTCGGCCCCCGTGTCTGGGGAGAGATTCGCAAACCGGCTATCCTAAGCTCCCTTTGAGCCAGTTCGGCGAGGGACGGCAAGCTGGGAACGTCCATCAACAGCAGCCAACGGTTATGAGGATCGATGCTCACCGTGGGCGTAGTGGGTGCATCGACAATATCAATAAGTGCCTTTGACGGCTTTTTGTAAACCGACTGTGCCGGCGTTGTCGAAGTTTGCGTGAAACAGAAAACTGACGAAACGAGCAATATCTGCCATCGCATGGAAATAACCTCCGTTTTAGAGAGACGAACCCAATGCGCTTCACATCCCAGCGTGCCGGGATAGCGCTCGCAGCGATGTTTTTTGGATGTCTCTTGATGAAACGACGCTACACCAACGTGAGGCGCTGTGTAATTGTAACGCTTGGTTGCCCAGCCTGCATCAGGCCGCCTGAATCCTGCACAACCCTTCTTTTTTCCTTACACGAATGTAACTTCACATCTCTTTACTCGCTTTTTCAGCTCAGATAGACTGGTCCGCGAAAAGCAACTTCCTATCGACTGGAAGGGCATTATGAGAACAGTCATCGTACTGGGTGATCTAAATCTGGACATCATTCTCGGAGGGATGCCACGGTACCCTTGTTTGGGCAAAGAAATTGTGGCATCCGAGCGCCTGACCAAGGCGGGCGGTTCGGCTGCGAACGTGGCTTGCATGCTTGCCGAAAATGGGTCTCCCGTGAGACTGTTCAGCCGTGTCGGGAATGACTTCGAGGGGGACTATGTGTTGCAGTGTGTTCAGGAATCCGGCCTCGACACGGATACAATATCCCGTTGCGACGGCGAACCCACCGGAATTACGATCTCGCTGACTTATCCCCATGAGAGAATGTATATCACCCACCCCGGCACAGTTGCCTCCACGACACTGGATGAACTGCAGCCTGGATATCTCTCCCAGGGCGACCATCTCCACCTTGCTTCATACTTTCTTCAGACTGGTCTGCGTCCGGCTGTGGGTCAACTCCTGGCCAGAGCGAAGGCCGCCGGCATGAGCACATCGCTCGATCTGGGCGGCGACCCGGCCGACGAATGGGACATACACGACCTGGAACCGTACCTGAAATACCTGGACTGGTTCATACCCAGCGATGATGAAATCCGGGCAGTCACACAGATGGACGATACCGAACAGGCGATAAACAGATTCCCGGCGGAAGCGATTGGCCTCGTGGTCAAAGCTGGATCACACGGTGCAATAACTAGATATGGCGGCACAACAGAGCATCACCCGGCTATCATGGCCGAAGCCATAGACACAACCTGCGCCGGTGACTGTTTTTGCGCAGGGTTCCTCTTCGCCATCTGCCGCGGAGAATCATTGGCGGCAGCGGTACGCGCAGGCAATTGCTACGGTGCTCGCGCAGTTTCATGCGTCGGGCTGCCGCGTGGGAGGGTCCCCCTCGAGGATGGAGGGTCTGTTGCCCAAATGAAAAACCGCGATGCTCCCGGTCTGGACGCCCGGGACTCCGTATGAAAATGATGGTTATTTTCAACCAGAGCCGCAAAAGCACCACGTTTTCTCGATACGGAGCCCCGGGGGAAGATGGCCTTCCAGGCCGTCATGACAAGCCCCGCCTTCGTGTTTCAAACTTCGGCGGAACAGGCATGGAAGCTTATCCTCCGCTATACATACCATTGCGTTCCATACGGAGCCCCGGGGGTTCCAGACCGGGGGCTCAGCTATTGCGTGCCATTTCGTTTGGGCAACAGACCCTGAAGGAACGCTGCCAAACCTAAGAAAGCGAGGACGCTGTGCCAAATGAGAAGAGAAAACTTGGGGTTCACACCTTCGCAGAAATAATGACCCAGGCAGATTCGTGGGAAGGTGTGACGAGACGAATCGACGAGCAAGCCGGAAAATACAAAGACCTATATACAGGCTCAGAGGAGATCCTATTCACAGGTTGTGGATCGGCCTTCAATATTTCGTACGCCGTTGCTCCGTTTTTCCAGAAACTTTCGGGCAAAACATGCCGCCCCGTCCACGCGTCCGACTTGATGATTAATCCCGGGCTATTCCTCAATGGAAACCGACCGACTCTGGTGGTCGGTTTCTCGCGGTCAGGGGAGACTACGGAAAGTTTGGCGGCGCTGGAAACTGCCAGAAAGGCCGGCGCAGCGACGATTGCTGTGGTCTGTTTCGCTCAAAGCAGGATGGCTAATATTGCAGATGCCACCCTGGTGCTGGAAGAAGCGGTCGAGAAAAGCGTGGCCACAACCCGTTCACTCACCGCGATGATCCTGGCGGGATACTACCTGGCCGGGGTATGTACAGAGAACAGCGAGGTATGCAATTGCTTGAAAACGCTCCCGAATATCAGTCGCAGGAAAATGGACGACTTCCACGAATTGGGTCGGCAGATCGGCACCGAGGAGCAGTTGACCAAATTCGCTTTCCTGGGTAGTGGGAGTTACTATGGACTGGCCAGGGAGGCTCAGTTGAAGGTGAAGGAAATGGTACTTCAACCGTCGGACTCCTACGTGTCGCTGGATTACCAGCACGGGCCGATGTCGAATGTTGATGAGAACATGCTCGTCACCATCATGGTCTCAGATGCCGGACAGGTCTATGACCTGGAACTGGCCAAGAATATGAAAGGCCTTGGTGGAAAGCTCCTTGTGCTGTGTGACAAGGACACCCAGGGGTTTGCGGGTGTCGCGGATTATGTCATGGAATTGAGCACCGGCCTTGGTGACGGGCTGCGCGATATTCTTTACATGCCGGTGATCCAGTTCATGGCCTATTACAAATCGCTCGCAGGAGGCTACGACCCGGACAACCCCGAGAATCTGTTTTATTACGTGGGACTGAAAACCGAAAGACGTGCAGACCAAAATGCTGAGAACGCAGGCGCATCCAGTGATGTCTCGGTGCGGAAAGAATGAAAGCCTGTACAACGAATCAGCGCTGAATGTCATCAGATTGGACGCATCCCGCCCATCGCCAAGACATCATCTGCACTGTCCCCTTGAGCAGAAATCAACCAAAATCCAGGACAATTAAGCCTGCAAAGTCGACAGCATCAGAGCCAAGAATAATAAGGTGGTCAGGTCTATGGCTGGACGAAAACGTAAATACCCTCAGAAGCTTTTGGTGGAGTTGTACCGGAATCTATACATGATCCGGGTTTTTGAAACGCGGTGTATCAAGCTTTACCGTCAGGGGTTGATTCGCGGGTATTTCCATCCGTACCTGGGCGAAGAGGCGATTGCTGTTGGGGTGTGCGCGGCGTTGCGTCCAAAGGATCGGATCGCAAGCACACACCGGGGCCATGGACATTGCATTGCACGAGGGGCGGATATCAAATTGATGGCGGCGGAGATCATGGGCCGGGAGACAGGATATTGCGGGGGACGGGGCGGATCGATGCACATCGCAGACATGAGCCTGGGGAACCTGGGAGCCAATGGAATTGTGGGGGCGAACATGCCCCTTGCTCTGGGTTCAGCTCTCGGCTCGTGGGTACGGGGCACAAATGAGGTGACGGTGGCGTTCACTTCGGACGGCGGTGTGATGAATGGGACCTTTTGCGAAACCCTAAACCTGGCGGGGGCGCTCGGTGTTCCACTGATTGTAGTGATCGAAAACAATCAATACGCCGTATCGACGACGGTCGAGGAAACGACACGGGAGACGGAGCTCTACAAACGTGGGATCGGTTTGGGCGTGGAATCGCATAGAATCGACGGCAACAACGTTCTTGAAGTGTACGACTACGCGAAGGACGCGCACAAGAAATGTGTGCAGGGAAAGGGCCCAGTCCTGTTGGAGGCAGTGACATATCGGCATGGTGGACACCATGTGAACGACCCAGGGCTTTACATGCCGAAAGACAGGCTGGAAGATTACAAGAAGAAGGATCCTTGCCTGCTAGGGCGGAAATTCCTGGCGGAAATTGGAGCCGTGACGGCGCAGAAGATCGATGAGATTGAAAGAAAAGTTGAGCAGCAGATGGAGGAGGCTGTCGAATACGCCGTCAACAGCCCCCAACCTTCGGTCGAAGAGTTCTTGGATGACGTAAGGTGTTACTCATGAGTGAAACGGCACGAGAACATCCTGCGGTTCAGAAAGCAAGCTCGGGGAATCCGCGCAGCATTATGTATCGCGAGGCCTTGAGGGAAGCCCTGCTCGAGGAGATGCGGCGGGATGCGAGCGTTTTCTTGCTGGGAGAGGGGATCGCCCGGCGCGGCGGATCATATAAGGTCACGGAGGGGCTCCTGAATGAGTTTGGGCCCAAACGAGTTATCGACACTCCGTTGGCTGAAGCCACTTTCACCGGTGCTGGGGTCGGGGCTGCGCTGACAGGAATGCGGCCCGTGGTGGAGATTCTGTTCATCGACTTCTCGATGCTGATCCTGGATCAGATCGCCAACCAGGCAGCGAAACTGCAATTCATGACGAACAAACAGTGTTCAGTCCCAATGGTTTTGCGGACACAGGGGGGCGCCGGCAATGGCCTCGCGGCTCAGCATTCACAGTCCCTGGAGGCAATTTTCTATCATATTCCAGGTCTGCACCTGGCGATGCCTGCCACGCCTTACGATGCCAAGGGGCTCATGAAGAGCGCAATCCGCTCTGACTTTCCGGTGGTATTCATCGAGCACAAACTGTTGTATATGACGGAAGGGGAAGTGCCGGAGGAGGAGTACTTGATTCCGTTCGGAGAGGCTAGTATCAAGCGGCCTGGCAATGATCTCACTCTGGTGGCGTGGTCGAACATGCTCCCACGGTCGCTGAAAGCGGCGGAATCGCTGGCGGAAGAAGGTATCGATATCGAGGTGGTTGATCCGCGAACGCTTGTTCCGCTGGATAAAAAGACGATTGTAGATTCGGTGCGGAAAACGCAGCACCTTGTGATCGTTCAAGAGGCGGTGCGGCGCGGAGGAGTGGCTTCGGACATTGCTTCGTATGTTCACGAAGAGGCGTTCGATTACCTGGACGCGCCAATTGAGATCGTGGCGGGTTTGAACACGCCGATTCCGTATAACTTGAGCCTGGAGAAAGCCTGTATCCCCCAGGAAGTCGACATCATTGAAGCGGTGCGGCGCGCGTTGGCGCGGACCGTCTAAGGAGGTTCCACATGCCTTTGGTGAGCATGAAAGAAATACTTCGCGATGCAAGACGGGATGGCTATGCGATTGCGGCTTTCAACCCGGTGAACTACGTTTCGATGAAGGCCATGGTCCGGGCCGCAGAGGAACTAGACGCTCCAGTGATCATTCAGACTTCGGTCAAGACAGTAGTCTACTGGGGACATCAGACCTTGGCGAATTGGATGCAGGAGCTGGCCGGGCCTTCACCCGTCCCCGTAGCGTTGCACCTGGACCACTGCAAGGATCTGTCCATGATCCGGAAATGCATCGAATATGGGTGGACTTCAGTGATGATTGACGCTTCTTCGTTTCGGTTCGAGGAGAATTTAAGACTCTCCAAGGAGGTTTTGGAGATGGCCACGCCGGTCGGCGTGGGTGTCGAGGCTGAACTCGGGGAGATCGCGGGTGTGGAGGAAGAGATCAAGTTGGCAGATGAAGACGCCACCCTGGTGAAGCCGGATACGGCGGTGGAATTCTGCCTGCAACTGGGGAACCAGCTGGCGGCGTTCGCTCCGGCGATCGGAACGGCTCATGGCGTGTACAAAGGCCAGCCCGAGGTCGCTTTCGATCGCCTGGAAGAGATGTACAACCGGATCGACATTCCGTTCGCACTGCACGGCGGAACTGGTCTTTCGGAGGAGATCATCCAGCGCTGTATCAAGCTGGGGTGTTCGAAGGTCAATATTTCAACGCAGTTGAAGCATGTGTTTGTGAATGGGTTTTTGAACTACCGGACGCAGCATCCCAAGGATTATGAGCCGTTGAAGTACATCGACGCTCAATACAAAGCCCTGTACTCAGTCTTTGCGGGAAAAATCCAGCAGTTCGGCGGCGGGGGGAAGAGCCGGACCACAGCGGAGCCCGGCGCCTGATGATTGAAGTTATCGTGCCACAGGTCGGTCAGGACATTTCAACTGCAGTGATTCTGGAGTGGAAGAAGAAGCAAGGAGAAGAAGTCGCCAAAGGCGAAGTGATCGCAGAGGTGGAATCCGATAAGGCGGCGTTTGAGGTGGAGGCCGAGGCCGACGGCGTCCTAGCGGAAATCCTACACGGCGAGGGCGAAGAGGTTGAAGTTTTTAGACCGATTGCCTATATCCGGCTGGCTGGAGAGAGCGATCAAACGCCGCGGCAGGCGGCAGCTGAGGCGGCCCCGGCAGCCTCTCGGCGGGCCCCGTTGGATCGTGGCACTGCGCCAATTCGGGAAGAACACCGGATCCTGGCTTCGCCGGCGGCGCGACGCCTGGCACACAAGCAGGATATCGACCTCACAAACATCCGCGGAACGGGCCCGGGCGGACGTATTATCCTAGCGGACATAGAAGAAGCAATTGCTGCTTGCAAGGCGGCGGACACAGCTTCCACTGCGTCGGACCAGGATACCCTTGTCCCGTTTACGCGGATGCGTCAGTGGATCGCCGATCGACTGACGTCGAGTAACCTAACCATCCCGCATTTTCACTTGACCTTGGACGTCGATATGACGGAGGTGATGGCCTGGCGGAACACGGTCAGGAGGCGGGGCGAAACGATCACGGTGAACGATATCATCGTGAAGGCCACGGCTATGGCATTGGCAGCGTTCCCTCAGATGAACGCGCATGTGAAGGAGGATAAGATCATTCTCAAGAAACATGTTCACCTGGGCGTGGTCACATCGGTGGAAGATGGTCTGATGGTGCCGGTGATTCCCGATGCAGATAAGAAAGGCCTGAAAACGATTTCGGCCATCACCAGGCAAAACACCGAGGCGGCCCGGCACGGGCAGATGAACCTGGACTATCCCGGGACGTTCACGGTGAGCTCGCTCGGGATGTTCGGAATTCGGCAGTTCACTCCCATAATCAATCTACCGCAGTGCGCGATACTGGCGGTGGGAACCGTGGAGAAACGGGTAGTTCCGTTCAAGACGGAGATCAGCGTGCGGGATATGATGACGCTGACGCTGGCTTCGGACCATCGAGCGGTGGACGGAGTCGTGGCGTCTCAGTTTCTGAACAAGATTAAGTCGGACCTGGAAAATCTCAACGCCCTGATCAGTACGTGGATACAAGAGAACCCAACCACAGAAACCGAAGGAGTCGGTCGTAATGCACGCTCTGATCTTTGATTGTGACGGCGTCTTGGTGGATACGGAGCGCGACGGCCATCGTGTCGCTTTTAATCGCGCGTTTGAGAAAAAGGGAGTGGATGTTGTATGGAACGTAGAGCTCTACGGTGAACTGCTGAAGATCGCCGGGGGTAAAGAACGTATAACGCATTACCTCAACCAGACTGGCTGGCCTCGTGGGGTGGAGGACAGAGAGCAGTTCATCCGAGACCTGCATAAGCTGAAAACCGATCTATTCATGAGCATCATCCAGTCGGGGGAATTGCCGCTGCGCCCGGGCGTGGCGCGGCTGGTGGACGAGGCGATTCAGGCGGATGTCAGCCTGGCAGTCTGCTCAACATCGAACGAACTGGCGGTTAATCTGGTTGTAGGGAAAATGCTCGGGCCGCAGCGCAAGGCAAAATTCGATGCTGTGCTGGCCGGAGACGTGGTCTCAAAGAAGAAACCAGATCCGGAGATCTATGATCTTGCGAAGAGGCGGCTTGGGGTTGAGGGACACGATTGTGTAGTGGTCGAAGACAGCCGGAACGGGCTGCTTGCAGCGGTCAACGCAGGCATGCACTGTTTGATCACAACTAACAGCTATACGGAAAATGAGGATTTCAGCGAAGCCGACCAAGTCGTTCCGGAGCTGGGCGATCCTCCCAACGTGTATGTGACGCTGCAGGAGCTCCAGCAGATCTGCTGAGAGTTGGAGAGCGCCGTATGTCAGCGCTCCGGCCAGTCTGTAGGGGTACGAAAGGACGGACCCGATTTCGGGCCTTCTAGCCTTTCAATCCGGACGGATGCATGCGCCGCTGCAGCAGGCAACTTATGAATTGTCCGGGCTTGCCTGAAGTCCTTTGTCGCAAAAGACATCAAGAGCTTTCCAATTACAGGAGATCCAACAATGAAGATTTTTCTCGATACTGCTGACATAGAACAAATCCGGCGTGCTTTCCGGACGGGCCTCATCGATGGCGTGACCACGAATCCATCTCACATCGCGAAAGGCGGTCGCCCGTTCAAGGAGGTGGTCAAGGAGATCTGCGAAATCGTCCCAGGGCACGTAAGCGCGGAGGCGATGGGGGAAACCACGGCGGAGTTGATTGTCCAAGCCGAGGAGATCTCGAAGATCGCGCCACAGGTTGTCGTGAAAATCCCCATGGGTTACGAGGGACTGAAGGCGGTGGGTGTACTGGAAGCAAGAGGCATCCGCACGAATGTGACGATGGCGTTCTCGGCGACGCAGGCGCACCTGGCGATGAAGGCGGGGGCCTCGTACGTAAGCATCGTCCTAAGCCGTCTGGAGAATGTTGGACAAGAAACAGACGTTCTGATCCACGATACGGCGGAGATCAAACGGACTTATGGCTTCAACACGGAGATCATCGCAGGCAGTGTAAAGACACAGCCGACGATTCTGACCTGCCTTCGGGCGGGAATCGACATTATGACGATTCCGGATTCTCTGTTCCTGCAACTGTTCAAACACCCGTTGACGGATGCGGCGCTCGTGCAGTTCGCAAAAGACTGGGAAAAAGTCCCGCAGTAAGGGGAGGCCGTAGGGATAAAATATTTAGCCGAAGACTAGACTCCTTGAGAAGTGGACTTAGCCCGCTTTTCTCCCCAGGTTGCGTCGCGAGGCGATGGAGGCGCCGTCCTGACAAGGCGTCGCGACCGAGGCCGCCGCAGTCGTACTCGACAGTCCGTCGAGGAGGCCGACCGAGCGCAACGCAGTCAGGGCGGATGCATCCGGCGACGCAGCAGCCAGCTGGTGAGAAATGCGGGGTTGGAGTGGGACTGGTGGTCCAGCGATCTTTAGGCTTGAGTCGGCGACAAGAAACCCTTTGATAATTTGAACGTTATCGTGTCTCTTAACGAGTTTGCAACTGTACGGGACATACCGAATCCAGCAAAGGCACCTTGGGCGTCTTTGATGCTGCCGAACCCTGGGGGCACTGGACAACGGTGGAAAGAAAAGAATGAGAACATCACGAGTAATTCTTATCACAGTGTGTACTCTTTTTTGTTTGTGTAATTGTGTCAACGCCGAAGATTCAGAAGACAAAACATCTAATAAGGATCGGATCAGACCGTATTCAGAAAACCCAAGATATTGGCAGTACAAAGGCAAGCCCGTGCTGCTGCTGGGCGGCACCAAGGACGATAACCTCTTTCAGATTCCTGATCTGAAGGAACATCTGGACCTGCTGGCAAGCGTAGGCGGGAACTACATCCGCAACACGATGAGCTCGCGTAGCAACAAGGGCTTTGAGATACAGCCGTTCAAGAAGCTGTCCAACGATAAATATGACCTTGATCAGTGGAACGATGAGTACTGGAATCGCTTCGAGAGGATGCTGAAGCTCACCCGGGACCGCCACATCATTGTCCAGATCGAGGTCTGGGCCTTTCACGATTTCAACAAGGGCCATTGGGAGAAAAACCCCTGGCGTGCGGCCAACAATATCAGCTACAGCGAGTCCAGCACGACTCTCAAGGATTCCTATGGCAACATCGGCAAGGTGCCGCACGATTTCTTCTTTACGGTGCCCAAGCTGAACAACGATGGTCTCGTGTTGGCCTACCAACAAAAGTTCGTCGACAAGATCTTGTCTCATTCACTCCGGTACGGCCACGTGCTCTACTGCATGACCAATGAAATCCACCCGCAGTTTTCGCCCGAGTGGGGCTGGTATTGGTCGGAGTACATCAAGGACAAGGCCGCGGCGGTGGACAGGAAAGTTGAGACCACTGAGATGTACTGGGAGATTGATCTGAAGAAACCGCAGCAGCGGGCATCCCTGGACCGGCCGGACGCCTTTTCGTTCTTCGAGGCCTC
>JAUVSF010000438.1 GCA_030597245.1 Acidobacteriota bacterium | reverse complement strand
TCCCCTCCCTGCAAGAGTGGTGAAAGGCAGCTTTCCCCGACAAAGGACTCAGTAAACCCGCCTCTTTCCAATTTCCCAAAGAACGGAACCGTCTCTTTATGCTCGAGAACCGTGACACTTTGGATTCGACAAGCAGTGTCGTAGACGAGGGCAGCAGTCAGCGGACCTCCATACCCGTAGCCCGAGCCAATGGAGATATAACGCGTCTCAGCATTCTCTCCTTCTTTGGTTTCCATCAAGTAGATCTGATGGGAGACTGTGCCCAGTTCTGTGGCTTCGGGGAACGCCTTGGTCAGGGCTGACTCAACATCGTTCTGATGCCGCTGGTACCCGATAAGCCAAGCGAGAACGAGTGACAAGAGCGTCAGAAGAGCCGCAATCGACTCAAATTTCCTCATCAACCGACCCAGTACTTTCGGCAGCGGCAGGCCTGGGCCTTTCGTCACGCTCGTCACGCTCGTCAACCCGATTACTGAAACCGAGGATTCTCCAGAATCCAACTCCGACTATGACGGTAATCAGAATGAAAAGGGCTCCCCCCTTGACCGCGGCAACTGTTTCCCCCTCGCCCAAACTGGTCCCTATGAAGGCCAGGCTAAAACCAAGGAGACCGAGCCACCCCACGACGAGGATCCACTTCCACAAGGGCATGGGAACGCCTCGATCCTGAGTCCAGGCCCGAAGCCCCAGCAGGGCCACACAGAACAGAATGCCTTCGACAAACCAGAAAAGACCGCTCAATGAGTTACCCCTCTACTTGTTCCTACAGGTCTATAAAGTCCTCTGTCTTCAACCACCAGGGCGGCTTCCGGTATGACTCATTCTTCCCTCCCAGCAGGGGAACATAATAGTCCCGGGGATCGGGGGCGGGATAAAAGCTCTTCTGCATCTGAGTCAGTATCGTGTGCGATAAACCCGTCGGGTCATTGGACGAAACCTTGAGCGCGGTTCTGTGAAGCCAGTTCGACTTGCGCGTGTACGGGCACACGGCCACACAGATTCGACAGCCCAGATTCCCAAGATTGGAGAACCAGAAGCTGTGACATTTTGCTGAATCTATCTTGTAACGCCGGTAGCCACGGACTTCTTCCCTCTTCCCAGTTGAGATAGATCCGCTCGGACAGTTCTCAGCACAGATCTTGCAGGTCCGGCAGAAGTCTTGCACTCCAAACTCAATCGGCTTATCGACCTTCATGGGCAAATTGGTTGTGATCACCGCAGGCCGGAAATTGGAACCCAGTTCAGGGGTGATCACTACACCATGCCGCCCCTGCTCTCCCAGACCAGCATCAATCACAACCGGCGGGACCATAAGATCATATTCAGTACCCGGAACGTGCGGTCTGGCCGGATATCCGAGTTGTTTGATGAAGCTGGTGAGTCTCAGTGCCACAATTCTGGTCTTCGAGTAGGCATCAAGCGAGGTCCCATAATTGGGATTTGCATACATTGGATCCCAGGACATCGGGGTGCCAACAACAATTGCGTATTCCCAGTGTTTCGGAATTTCCAGGGGTTGTTCAGGATCAAAGCCTCTTCCGCGCATCGCATGGCTGTACACCCAATCCGGATTCAGCTTTGTGATTCCAACCAGAACTGACCCGAGTTGATAAGCGATCTTCTTGATCAGAACCGCGGTCTTTTCCGGAGACTTCATCTTGAGAGGCTCTGCCGGCTCTCCGTGGCTGCCGCTTGGAACGTCTGACTCCTCTGGCGGAGTGTCCACTGCGTCGGGCCACACCTCTCCCATTGCATTCGACCAGGCCTCCGCCAGGAGAAACTCGCCGTGATGCCTCTCCGCTTCTTCGCGATGGATGGGAAAGATCTCTTCTATCAGATGAACATCCGTCTCCAGGTCCTCCGGAACTCTGGCGTAGTACTCTCTGAGTTGGTCATCGAGACCTTCGACGCCTTTCTCTTCATCCCACCCTCGCCGCAGTCTCGAGACCCGCGAAAAGACAACCTCGGTTCTTGCATCTACACGTTGAGTTGGACCGATCTTTTCGTAATGAGGCACATCCACGGCAAACCGATTTCGATCAAAAGTCTGGGCCGCCCCCTGAAAGCTTTCATTACCCGTATAAGTGGACGGATCCTTTCCTGACTGATAGCCCAATAGACCCAGGCCTGCACTACCCAAGACCGTTCCGGCAAGACCTGAAGCCTTCAGAAGCTGACGTCTTGTAAGACCCGAGCTGTTCTTTTCTTCATCCTGTTTCTGATCCAGAGTCATAAACAACCTCTCATTTCGCCTGTTCTCATACTGCCGTCTTTAAGCGAATGCCGCAAGCGGGAGCGGTCTTGGGTCTTGGGTCTTGGGTCTTGGGTCTTGGGTCTTGGGTCTTGTAAGAATTGTCCTTTCCTGGGATGGTGGGTTGTCAAGTCAGAAATGGAAGGAAATGCGAGTGCCGATGCCCCCGTTCCCTGTGCGTTCTTTGTGGCTTGGCGTGAGCTAAATTCATTTCACGCAAAGACCGCAAAGTTCGCTAAGGGAGACGAGGCGCTCACCTTTGGATCTTCCATAAGAACTGAGATTGAGGCACACTGCACAGGGGACGTTATATTGATGCTTTCATTTCTTAAGCGCCGTCGGACCTTCTTCTCGAAACGAAGAGTTACTGAAAGCAGCCAACGAGATTCCTTACCCGCAATCAGAATAGGCGAAAAGGGGATGAACATGTCAGCTTCTCGATTATTGATCCTTGTCTTCACTTTCGTGCATATAGGTATTCCGGCACTTCTTGGAGAATCGGAGGCGGATCTCATTTTCACAAATGGGAAACTCGTGACGGTCGACGAAGTCTTTTCAATCCACTCTGCAATGGCAATACAGGGTGATCGAATACTGGCGGTTGGCCGCGAGGAGGACCTCGAGCAGTACCAGGGACCCAACACCCGGAGGGTTGACCTGCATGGGAAAACCGTCATGCCCGGCTTGATCGATTCTCACACACACCCGGCGGGGGCGGCCGTCACCGAATTCGACCACGAGATCCCCACGATGGAATCAATTGAAGATGTACTCAGCTACATTCGGTCCAGGACTGAGACTGTCGAAGACGGGGAATGGATCTGGGTCAGCCAGGTGTTTCTCACCCGATTGAAGGAACAGCGCTATCCCAGCCGGGAAGAACTCGACAGTGTCGCTCCCGACCATCCTGTTGTCTTCAGAACTGGACCGGACGCCTCAGTCAATTCCCTTGCTTTGAAGCTGAGTGGCATCGATGAGAACTGGAAAGTGGATGATGGAGGCCCAGGTCACGCCGAGAAGGATCCATCCACAGGGAAACTCACAGGAATCCTGCGCAGCTGCACCCGGTATCTCAAGGGGAAGAACTCGGCAAGAGTCCCGTCTGGTGAGGAAAGAGCCGAGTGGGTGAAGAGGCTTCTGGCCGACTACAGCGCGGTCGGAATAACCAGCTTTGGAGAGCGGGACGCGAGCCCCGAGGAAGTCGATCTCTACAAAGCACTTCGCAGTCGGAACGAGTTAAATTGTCGCGTCTACCTTTCTCTCCATGTGGACACTATTCAACCGATCACGGAGATTCGCCAGAGAATCAGGGAAGTCGCGGATTCGCCCCTTCGTTCAGCCGATCCGATGCTTCGCCTGCGTGCCATAAAGACCTACCTGGATGGGGGTATGCTGACCGGAAGTGCATACATGCTCGAGCCCTGGGGCGTTAGCAATCTCTACGGGATCCTGGATCCGGACTATCGCGGTATGCAATTCATCCCGGATGAGAAGTTGGTCGAAATCATGGCCACATGTTTTGAGAACGACGTCCAGTTCATGGCTCACTCGGTGGGAGACGGCGCTGTTACTGCCTTTATCGACTCCTGCGCACAACTCGAAGGGCGCTTCAACATTCGAGAGAAACGACCCGTGATTTGCCACTCTAACTTCATGACAGAGGATGCCGTCCGGAGAGTCGCCAATATGGGCATGCTCGTGGACATTCAGCCCGCCTGGCTTCACCTCGACGGTCGGACTCTGGAACATCACTTCGGGTACGATCGCATGAGCTGGTGCCAGCCACTGAGAGCTCTTTTCGCTGCCGGGGCCATCGCTGGTGGCGGCTCGGATCACATGCAGAAGCTGGGTTCGTTCCGGTCCATCAATTTCTATAACCCGTGGATGGGAATGTGGGTGGCGATGACCAGAACTGCCCGCTGGCTCGACAAGCCTCTCCACCCGGAACATGCGCTATCCAGGGTCGAAGCTATCCGCTACTACACGATCAACAACGCGTACCTCCTGTTTGCTGAGAAGGAATTGGGATCGCTCGAACCTGGGAAACTGGCCGACTTCATAGTCCTGGAGGAGGACATCCTTACCTGCCCGATCGACCGCATCCGTCAAATGAAGGTGGAGCAGACCTATGTGGGTGGGAAGCTGGTTTTTCAGAGGAAATGAGGCTCCGGAGCCCGAAGAGCGAAGGCGGATGCCGGATGCCGAATGCCGATAGGACTGTCCTGTTCTCGGGCTGACATTTTCTTGGTGTACTTGCCTTGATGGTGAATCCCACCGCCGACAAACACGTGGACGAGATTCATCAGCTTCCAGAGATGCGCGGGAGCGCAAG
>JAUVSF010000367.1 GCA_030597245.1 Acidobacteriota bacterium | reverse complement strand
TCCTCGACCGGTTCGTTATACAGCAAAACGATGCCAAGAAGGTTCTGGCCACGGCAATCTGTGATCATTACCACCACGTTCAAAGGACAGAAGACACCGAGGACTGGAAAGATTACAAAAAGCAGAACATCCTGCTGATCGGACCAACCGGGGTTGGTAAGACCTATCTGATACAGAACGTCGCGAGGCTTATTGGTGTTCCCTTCGTGAAAGCAGATGCCACGAAATACAGTGAGACCGGTTATGTGGGAGGCGACGTCGAGGACCTCATCAGGGAGTTGGTTTCTCAAGCAGGCAACGACATCCCGTTGGCAGAAAGAGGGATCGTATACCTGGATGAGATCGACAAGATCGCAACGCCAACTACCGTACTTGGCCGTGACGTCAGTGGCCACGGCGTCCAGAGGAACCTTCTGAAGCTTATGGAAGAGACCGAGGTTCCTCTGCGATCCTCGACCGACATTGCCGGCCAGATGCAGGCTTTCATGGAGATTCAGACAACTGGAAAAATCGAAAAGAAGACCATCAACACCAGGCATATCCTCTTTATCGTCAGTGGTGCATTCACCGGTTTGACCGAGATCATCAAGAAGAGAATCGGTTCTAAGCAGATCGGATTCATGGGTGAGAGGACTTCAGCGGATGTAGAACACACGCTCTGTGAACAGGCCAAATCGGTAGACTTCATGGAATATGGCTTTGAAGCGGAGTTTGCCGGGCGATTGCCCGTTCTGGTGCACTGCCAAACGCTTGCCGTAGACGACCTTTTTGACATTCTCAAGCACTCCGAAGGATCAATACTGAAACAGTACAAGAAGGACTTTCTGGCCTACGGGATTGACGTTTACTTTACAGATGACGGCATGCGGGCGATTGCCGAGGGCGCAACTCAGGAGCAGACAGGGGCTCGAGGGCTGATGTCTGTCTGTGAGAAGACCTTCCGCGAGTTTAAGTACTGCCTTCCGGATAGCGAAGTACAGGAATTTGTCGTCACTAAAGAGCTGGTGCAGGACCCTCAAAGCAAACTCGAGGAGTTGCTGGCCAAACCAGGCCTGTACAGCGGTCAGGTCATCCGCTGGAAGCTTCAAAAGTGCGAAAACACGCTTCTTGATCGTTATAAGATTCGTGTGAGCTTCACTCCGGAAGCAGGCGAACTCCTGGCTCAGAGAGCCCGAGAAGAGAACCGGCAGATTGAGGAGTATTGCCGGACTTTGTTTGAGAAGTTCGAACATGCACTCAACCTTTTGAGCAAAGCTTCCGCTAAAACACCTTTTGTCTTTGACGAGAAGGCCGCGCGGAATCCGGACGCTGCGTTCGAGGGCTGGATCAGGGAAACGTATAGGTGAAAGGGTGGGATGCCGGATGCCGGATGCCGGATGCCGGATGCCGGATGCCGGATGCCGGATGCCGGTAGAATGCTGTTTTTTCGGGGTGACATTTTCTTGGTGTGCTCGGTGTCTTGGTGGGAAATCCCACGGCCGAAGGAAGTACGAAGTGCGAACGACGAACCGGTTATCGGTAAACGGTTATCGGGGGAGTGAAGCGTAAGCAGTAAGTAGTGATCGGAACTTCGAACTTCGAACTTCTTGGTGGTCTTGGTGCCTTGGTCGTGAATCCGACAATTGAAGCCCCCCGGGGAGACTCAACTGGAAATCAAGACGATCCTTGGCTTGACAACTTCCCCGCTGCGTTCTCCTATAGCCAGAAGCCGGCCCTGGTACATCAGTCGACAGGTACCCTCGCTACTGGGTACCTTCAGCTGAGGACTTTCCAACAGAATCTCATTTCCGTGCCTGGTTCTGGTCGCCTGTATCTCTGAAAGGTTGAAAGTGGGAAACTCCAGAAGCAGTTCGCCTGTTGGGATGAGTCTGTCCCGCCACTGCGCTTCGATCTCCTCCACCCTGATTGAATGGCTCAAATCATAACTTCCGGAGCGGAGACGCCTCAGATTCTCGACGTGGCCCCCGCAACCCAGATCTCTGCCCAGGTCATGCGCGAGACTCCGAATGTACGTGCCTGCCGAACATACAACCCGCAGGGTCCATTTGTCCTTTTTCTGTTCCACCATCTCCAACTTGGAGATCGTCACCTTTCTTTCGACTCGTTCCCTGGTCTCTTGACGGCGAGCCGCCTTATACAGCCGTTCACCATTCACTCTAATCGCAGAGAACATTGGCGGCAGTTGCAGGATCTCTCCGGTGTATTTTCTCAGGATCCGGTCAGCGTCAGTTCGTGAAACATCAGGCACTTCCCCCTCAGAAACGACCTCCCCCGCCGCATCATAGGTATCCGTTGCTGTCCCGAACCTCACGTCCACCTGATATTCCTTCTCGGATGCGAGGAAGAAACGGGAAAGGCGAGTGGCATTTCCGACCACCAAAGGGAGTACGCCGGATGCCAAGGGATCCAGAGTACCCGTGTGCCCCACTTTGGTTCCCAGTACCCTTCGAGCCAGGAGGACGATACCGTGTGAGGTGGGTCCCGGTTCCTTATCGATTACGAGTAAACCGTTTGGTTCCACAGCAGACTTTATGACTCCCGCATACGTCAGGACACCAGGGATGTCAGACGGTTCAGCACTCGATCCCGGACCTCCTCAAAAGGACCCTCCAAAGACATCCCGGCGGCATTGCGATGGCCTCCACCACCATAATGCTGAGCCACCTCGCTTACGTCCTCATCCCCCCGGGACCTGAGGCTGACTCGATAGAATTGTGCCCGCTTCTGCTTGAAGAAGGCACAGACCCGCACACCTTCGACGCTTAGAGCATAATTGACCATTCCCTCTGAATCGTCGGCCGACGAACCGGTCTTTTCCAACATTTCCTGAGTCAGTGATAGCCAGGCAACCCTCCCACTAGAGTCGAACTCCAGGCTGCTTAACACCCGGCACAACAGTCTCAACCGGGATTCGGGCTGATTCATGAGTACCGTCTGAGCTATCTGCGCGGGATCCGCACCAGCGCTAACGAGTTCTCCGGCGACCCGAAAAGTCTCTGCGGTGGTATTCGAGAAATGGAAAGACCCGGTATCTGTGAGCAAAGCAACGTAGAGGTTTGAGGCCATCTCAGGGGTAATCCGAACCCCCAGTTCGCCGAACAGCAGAAAAATCATCTCTCCAACCGCTGCAGCCTTTGGATCGATCCAATTCAGTTCACCGAACTCATCGTTCTTCAGATGGTGGTCGATGTTGACTGCGGCAAACCGTTCCAGACCCTCGACGCCGGTTCGTTCCAAATTGCAGCATTCCAGGACAATCAGAGCATCATATGACGCTTTAACCTCGCTCGAAACAATCACTCGGTCGATTCCGGGGAGGGATTCGTACATTCGCGGAACAGGATCAGCATTCACCACGTCGACGGTCTTACCCAGTTGGTCCAGTGCTTCAGCCAACGCAAGGGCCGTACCCAACGAATCTCCATCGGGGCCTGCGTGAGAAGTGATCAGGAAACGATCTTTCCGGTGAATGAATTCGGCAATTTCTCTGAGAATCTTCATTCGTGTTCGATGATATCTACAGTGCAATTGATCAGGTCACCCCCCAGAAGCCTTTCGCTTTCACGCATTAACTTCTCAGAGAACCGCTCGAGTACCCTTCTGTCGGAACTGATCGACACAATTCCAAGACGACTTCGTTGCCAGAGGTCCTGGTGCTCCAACTCCGCGACGGCACACTTAAACCGAGAACGAAGTCGTTCGGCCGTCCCCTTCACCACCCTTCTTTTCTCTTTCAGCGAGTGGCAGTGGGGAAGGTATAGCTCCAAGGAACAGAATAAGATGGGCAAGGTTAAGCCTCTTCCCTGAGTCGAGATGATCGGTCCACCAAGCTGGTAATCAATTGAGCTGAGGTGCAACTTCTTCTTTAACGAAGGCCTCGATAACGTCACCGATCTTGACGTCGTTGAAATTCTGGATTGAGATCCCGCACTCATAACCAGATTTCACTTCGGCCACATCCTCTTTGAATCGCCTTAAGGAACTGAGTCTTCCTTCATAAACGACCACGTTGTCACGAAGTAGTCTAAGCTCCGAACTCCGGCTGATCGATCCTTCCTGGACATAACTGCCTGCCACGGTTCCCACCTTTGGCACTCTGAAGGTCTCACGGACCTCAGCACGGCCCATGTAGACTTCCTTGATAGTAGGATCTAACAACCCCAGCATTGCCTGCTGAATCTCATCGGCAATATCGTAAATGACCGTGTAGAGACGAATCTCGACACCTTCGTGCTCAGCAGAAGCCTTGGCTGATGGTTCCGGCCGCACACTAAAACCGATAATAATTGCATCCGAGGCAGAGGCAAGAATCACGTCAGATTCCGTGATGGCACCGACACCCTTGAGGATTACCTCAACCTTGACTTTGTCCGTGCTCAATTTCCCGAGAGTGTCGTTCACTACTTCAACGGAGCCTTGCGTGTCGGCTTTCAGGACGACAGCCAGTTCCTTTGCAGTACCTGCTTCCATCTGCTTATAGAGTTCATCCAGGCTCGTCTTGACGGTCTTGGTCAAGGTCCGTTCCCGTTCCTTCTCTTGTCGGAACTGTACCATCTCACGGGCCTGAGCCAGATCTGCGACCACTTGAAATACGTCACCGGCAAGAGGGATTCCCTGGAGGCCAAGTATCTCCACAGCACTACTCGGCCCAACCTTCATGGAGGGTTTGTCTCGGTCGTTAAACATGGCACGGACCTTGCCGTACGCATTGCCTGCTATAAAGATATCCCCCACTTGCAGCGTCCCGTTCTGGACCAACAGCGTGGCCACAGCGCCGCGGCCCTTCTCCATCTTGGCTTCCAGAACCACTCCAGAGGCGGCTCGTAAGGGGTTGGCCCTCAGTTCCTGCATTTCGGCGACCAGCAGCAGCATTTCCAGTAAGGACTCAACGGCGGTCCCCTCCTTGGCTGACACCTCAATCATGACGGTGTCGCCCCCCCAATCTTCAGTGAGCAACCCTCTATCCCCTAACTCCTGTTTGACTCGGTCGGGCTGGGAACTAGGCTTATCAATCTTGTTTATAGCTACTACAATAGGCACGCCAGCCGCTTTTGCGTGATCGATAGCTTCCAGAGTCTGCGGCATCACGCCGTCGTCAGCAGCAACAACCAGGACGACGATGTCCGTGGCCTGAGCTCCTCGAGCACGCATGAGAGTAAAGGCTTCATGCCCGGGCATGTCGATAAAAACGATCTTCTGCCCTTTGACGAATACTTCGTAAGCACCGATGTGTTGGGTAATGCCCCCTGCCTCACCTTCTGCCACCCGAGTCTGGCGCATATGGTCAAGAAGGGTAGTTTTCCCATGATCCACGTGACCCATAACCGTGACAACCGGAGCACGAACAGTCAGATCCTCC
>JAUVSF010000320.1 GCA_030597245.1 Acidobacteriota bacterium | reverse complement strand
TGGGTGGCACTGCGGGAGTAGACACAAAAATTGACTCCCTCTGGGGTTAGAGAGACTCCGATGGGATGGCTGTCGCCTGAGGCGATATCGTCGTTGAGATTGATGGTATTCGGTTCCTCTCTTCAGTGTACTGTCCTGTTTTGGTAGGAAGTTTACAATATTTCACGGCACCAGTAGGTGACAAGCAATGACTTTCCAGTCGTCGCCTTCTCTCGTCCACACGAGCAGGAGAACGGCCGGGTGGGCAAACTCCCAAGCACCAAGAACCAATTCGCAAACAGGGATTTAGAAAACTGTCAGAAACGCCAGAAGCCACGGGGACGGGCATTTGCCACTCGTCATTTGCCACTCGTCACTTGCCATTTGACATTTGTCATTGATTCATACGTTAGGTGATCTCTTTGATAACAAACGGCTTTCGGTATTCCCGCTTCAAGAACCGATTCGCAACAGCAGCATTCTCACCCACAAACTTCTCGCTCTTCGGATCGAATTCCAGGACTGGACTCACCCTAATCTCAGGGCTCTCCAGATCGATGTTGTGCGCGCTCAAAAGCCGTTGAGTCTCATCTAATAGTTCTCCCCAGATCTTCGGAGCACCGTCCACCTTCCTGGCATTCTCTGATGAGAATTCCGCACCAGTTCGAAACGCAATATTGGCGAGATTACACCAGCCGGTCGAATAATGTCCGACTTCGGCATCAGAGGCGAGAATGGAGGGATTCTCTGTACGCACCGCTTCAATAAAGTTCTTTTGGTGAAGGAGAGTTCCACTGTTCCCCTCGAACTCTCTGATCAGCTTGTTGTTCTCATCAAGTGCTCGCGCCTTCCGTCGTTGACCCTCCAACCTTCCGCCTTCGCAATAGGCGATGTAACCACTCCCGGGCCCGGGATGGTCCGGCCTCTCTTTGGACTCTGGCTCTGCCGGAATATTTGCAAGTCCGATTACGACTGGAATACTTCCGGTATCGAAGAAAACGAAGTGAACATTAGGAGTCTCACCAGCGTCGTTCCAAACGACTCGCCCACCTCCGCCGAAAATTCGTTTGGGAAGTGTTACTTTGTCGAGGAACACGTTGTTTCTGCAGTCGTCAAGAACATGAACACCCCAATTGCCCATTTCACCCGAACCGGTGTTCCAATCCCAGTGCCAATCGTATTGGAGTTTCTCACGGTAAATCGGCTCATCCTGGGCAGGGCCCAGCCAGAGATCGTAGTTAACCCTGTCAGGAATCGGCAAAGGTGTGGAACGCTTTCCTATGGATTGACGAATCCCATACCGGTTCACACGGGCGGCCAAAATCTTACCCAGGGCCCTGTCCTCATGCAGAAACTGCTTTATTTCAGCCTGCATCGGATCCGATCGCTGCTGCGTACCTACCTGACACACCCTTCCGTATTTTCTGGCAGCCAAGACAACCTGCCGCCCTTCCCATTGACTATGAGATAACGGCTTCTCAACGTAAACATCTTTCCCAGCCTCCATGGCCCAGATGGCAGCCAGACAATGCCAGTGGTTGCAGGTTGCGATGACGACCGCATCAATGTCCTTGTCATCCAATAGCCCTCTCGGGTCGGCCCAGGTCTTCGCATTTGGGTATCTCTTCTTAGTAGGATCCAGCCGTGTCTCGTCAGGATCACACAGGCCGACGATATTCACCCCATCGATCTTCTCGAAGGATCCCATGAGTTGGTTACCGCGCCCTCCGCAGCTGATAAAACCCAGGTTTACGGCTCCGTTCCTGTTGAGAGCAGAAAGCTGCCGAACAGGCGCTGTCAGCGCCGAACCAGCAGCCAAACCAGTGTAGATAAAAGTTCGACGATTCAGTTTCTTCATTTAGTAGTAACTCCTTAGTCGAAGGCGATGGCCCGACATGTACATCACGACCTGCAAGGCCATTGAGCCCTTCTACTTGTGACCGTAATTATGACCATCCTGTCGACAGCAATTCAACAGAGAAGGACAAACCTGCCAGAGAACTCCCCTCCTGGTGAACCGAATTCCAGTCTGCCCGATGCAAATAGGTACAACTAATGACGTCCACACCTGGAAAGGTTACGAAACACTTCTCCGCAGGCAATCTCGAGGGCAGAATTCTTGCGGCCACTTGCTCGGTTCTCTTGGACCTTGGCTCGCCTTAGCAGCTTAGATAGACTGGCTTGCGAAAAGAGCAAATTCCTATCAATTCTTCTTATTGAGAGGTAAGGGATGCAGATTCGACGACGACTACTGCCGGTTCTACTACTTGGAATGGTTTCAATGACAGTCTCTGGGTGGGGATCGCCCCCCAATTTCATCATCATTATGGCTGATGACCTGGGGTATGGAGATGTAGGTTGCTTCGGTGGTACGCGTTTCAAGACTCCTAACATAGATATTCTTGCCAAAGAAGGGCTCAGGTTTACTGACTTCCATTCAAATAGTCCAGTCTGTTCACCTACCAGAGCGGCGCTTCTGACCGGTCGCTATCAGCAGCGTGCAGGGGTTGACGGAGTGATTTATGCGCCTTTCGATCGTAACCGCCATCATGGGTTACAAATGAAAGAGCTTACGTTCGCGGAAGTCCTCAGGGGATCCGGGTACAGAACAGCCCTGTTCGGCAAATGGCATCTTGGCTATGAGGAACAGTACAACCCAACTCATCAAGGTTTTGATCGGTTTAGTGGTTATGTGAGTGGAAACGTGGATTACTTCAGCCATATCGATGGAGCGGGAGTCTTTGATTGGTGGAATCAGAACAGTCATAGCAAGGAACCGGGATATACCACGCAGTTGATAACGCAGCATGCCGTTGAGTTCATACGGGAGAATCAGAATAGACCGTTCTGTCTCTATATTGCTCATGAAACTCCTCATGACCCTTACCAGGGCCCTGGTGACAAGCCCGTCCGCGAAGAAGGATCAAGTAGTTTGTTATGGAACCACCGCGAACACAGTCATGCGGAGAAAGCCTACGCCGAAATGATGGAGGAACTCGATCGCGGAATTGGACAGGTTGTGCATGAGGTCAAGGCCCGCGGTATAGAAAATAGTACCCTGCTACTCTTCTTCTCAGACAACGGAGCTACCGGGCCCGGATCAAACGGTGGCCTTTACGGGAAGAAAGGTACTCTCTGGGAAGGTGGGCACCGTGTTCCTGCTATCGCCTGGTGGCCCGGTAAGATTGATGCTGGAAGAACTACAGACGAACTGGTAATGACAATGGACTTGATGCCCACGCTGGTTGAGTTGAGCGGTTCTGCCTTGGCCCCGGGCCATCATCTGGACGGAGTCAGCCTGGCAGGGATATTGCTCAAGGGGCGAAGTTTAGAAGAACGGCGAGTTTTCTGGAAATACCAGGAAGCCTTTGCCATGCGTGAAGGGCCGTGGAAACTGGTATTAAAGGGAGGAACTCCTCAGGAGCAGTGGTCCGAATATCATAATTGGGCTCCCCATGACGATGGGAGGGCGGTTCTTGCTCTCTTCAACCTCCGCGACGATGTAGCCGAAAAGACCAACCTGGTAAGCCAATATCCAGACAAGGTGGCTGCCATGCGTTCTGCAATCGAGTCCTGGTTAAAGGACATCAACGATGGCGCCACAGTCCAACCTGTCAAGTCCTTCAGTCGATGAGGACAGTGTCTTCAGACCCATGGGTGCTCTGGATTGAACGGCTCTCGTCACCTCTCACATCCCAATCCCCACCGGATTCGGGGTCGATTCGTGTTCCGACCCCAAAGAGAAAGAGCAGTTTCCTCTAACAGACGCTTTTCAGGTACGCAACTCGGTCGGGCCTGAAAGGAAGACCCGGTAGGAAGTTTCAAGTTTGCTGATGCTAACTGGACCGGCACCACTGAGTTCACAGTTGATCCAGTCTAGGTTGATGCAGCCGTGGCTGACACCCTCACCGGCATCTGCGTCATCCGGTCCGTCCCAATACTTCATCCCGCCGGCACTTCGTGTAGCCGGTGGGGCTGAACGAAGTGAGACCATCACCGAGACTTTCTCTCCGATCATCTCCATCCATACACCGGCACCTCGGTCCATGGCCGGCATCGATCGCCAACTGAGTCTGAGGTCATCCCCGAAGCAGTCACCAATACCCACCCGCAAGGGAAGGAAAACACCCGCACTGGACCGCATTGATCGCAGCCACTTATCGTTCACATCCCACCAGGCGGATGCATAGCTGATCGGGCCAGTGTTTTCAAACGACAAACTGAGGTCCACCTCGTAGAGATCGTCGTGAAAGCTCATCTCCTTCACTACTGACACTCGTCCCTTTGCACCCTCTATAATTGGAATCAGGCTTCCTTCCAAGTGGACCTTTGGGCCATCGATCGTGGCGACTACGCCCGTATTGGCTATGCCGTAATAACCAAGTTGAAATGCATAGTCGACCGTACAATTGTCGAAGTACATACAGGTTGGGTGAGGCCCTTCGCCGGGACGGTCGAAACGGTCAAGGCGGCCCACTCCCTCGATCTCCACCTCCCGAATCGCAAAACCGCCACCACGATCGAGCAGCAGTCGGTAGCAAAATGTTCTGACTTCGATTCCTCGTTTTGTTTCCTGGATTTTGATGCACTTTTCCGACACAGGAGTACTCTCCCTCAACCTCCAGAAAAAGTCTAGTTAGACCTTTGAAGAAATGCAAAAGCATCAGTGCACCGCAAACATAGACCTGATTCCCAGAACAGCGTCCCTAAAGCTGACAAACCTTAGATTTCTCTGACGCAGGAAATAACAATTTGCGGGGACAGTCTCCCACAGGTAAAATCGGCAGATCGGGTTGGGTAACCAGATGACTGTCGTTGAGTTCAGGCTAAGAAAGCCATTTGAGAGGGACTATTGAAATGACAAAAAGAAGAGAGTTTATAAAACAAAGCGTAACTGGGGCTGCCGGAATAGCCATTGGGGGCATGGGGTTCACTGCCAAGTCATATGCTTCAATCATTGGTGCAAATGAACGCATCAATGTGGCAATTATTGGTATCCGTAACCAGGGCACTGTGCACATCAATAGCTTTTGTGGCCTGAAAGATAGCCATAATGTGGTGGTAAAGACCCTCTGCGACACAGATGAATTGCTATTTGAACCAGCTTCGAAAATCGTAACTGAAACGACTGGGATTCAGCCATCGACGGAATGGGATATACGAAAAGTATTGGATGACAAGGATATTGATGCCGTGTCAATCGTTACACCGAATCATTGGCACGCACTGGCAACCATCTGGGCTTGTCAGGCAGGCAAACATGTTTATGTTGAAAAACCGGCTTCCCATAATATCTGGGAAGGACGGAAAATGGTTGAGGCAGCCCGTAAGTATGATTTGAGAGTTCAGGTGGGAATGAATAACCGTTCGTCTGAGAATGTGATAGAAGCAATTAAGTTTCTGCATGATGGCGGTATCGGCGACGTTTTCATGGCCCGTGCCCTTTGCTTCAAGGCTCGCGATTCATATGGCATTGCCAAAGATAGTCAACCACCTGCCACATTCCACTATGACCTTTGGTTAGGACCCGCACCCTATCGCCCGTATAACGAAAAACGGAGTCATTACCGGTGGCACTGGTATTGGGATACCGGAAATGGGGATACTGGAAACACAGGACCCCATCAATTCGATCTCGCCCGTTGGGGAATGGACAAGAACGAACACCCGGTTTCAGTATATTCTGCTGGTGGTATGTACGGCTGGAATAAGGAAGGCCCGCCCGAAACCCATGTTCCCGGAAAATTGGTCTATGTCGCGGTCGATACCTATGGCCGTGATAAGACTTCGCAGGAAACTCCAAATACCCAAACCGCCGTATTTAAATACGGTGATGGGAAAATGCTTGAGTTTGAAACCCGGGGCCGATATACAAATCATGAAGGAAGCCAGGGTCAGGAAGTCGGAGATATTTTCTACGGATCGGAAGGATG
>JAUVSF010000503.1 GCA_030597245.1 Acidobacteriota bacterium | reverse complement strand
GTCTGTATCAGCCTGTGTGCAGCTCTTCTTTTCGCCAGGAGTCGTAATGCCTGGCCCAAGGGTCTGATGGGAGGGCTCACCTTTGGATTCTTCCTTGGACTGGTGGTGTTTTTCATGCCTTTCTACTATCCCATGGTTCTTGAAGGATTCCCCTATCACCTGGGCTGGTGCTGGGGTGGAATCGACATGATTGGATTTCTAGTCGTAGGCGCTGTTCTGGGCTTACTCTACAAGGAGTAGCGGGGTTCCCAAGCAGGCGTATAGATGTTAACCGCGAGGGAAATTCGGTTCATTCCAAGTGAGCGTAGGCCGGTATTGTCAGCAGACGGGGGTCCTCCAGGGCTCCTCCGACTGTAAAGTGATAGAGACTCTGCCAACTGCGGTCCTCGATACCCAGGATATCGTGCATCATGTCATCGTGGAAACATCCGATCCCGGTTGCCCGGACTCCCCTGGCTTCTGCCTCGAGGTACAGAATCTGCCCGATCAATCCGGTTTCCCAGTAGAGACGCGGGTAGATTCCCGGTCCCGATTCTCTGATCGGCGTCTCGAATCGGGCGAGCATTCCTAGCGAAAAGGTCCCGGCCGATGCGATATCCTGGTAGCAACTGACGTTTCGAGCAACGTCCTCGTAATCACCGGGTTCAAGGAGATACAGGAGCAAGCTATCCGGGCAGCCGTCGGGACGTTTCCAGAGGAAGGTCTGTTTTAGTCGTCTTCTTAAATGCTCCTCGTGTGATTTCTCCCGGGCAAGAAGATAAAGACCTTGCTGAAGTCCGGTCACCCGGTGCACGAATATCGCCAGAGAAACGAAAGGTCTCCACGGCAAGACCCCTGTCGGAACACCGGTGAGATCGGAGCACCTCTGGACCATTCCGAGAAAAGTTTGTTTGCTGATCGGCGTGATTCCGTCCATCGCAACCGCGCTGCGTCGCCTTCGAAAGATTTGTCGTGCCGTCAGACCGGACTTTGATGCAACCCACTTAGCAACCTCCCCTGGATGGGGTTCTTCGTCAACTACTCTGTCGGCCAAAGGAAAAGTGGGCGTGGACCGGCACGCTTCCGAGACGACGTCGATTATTGGCCAGTCATGGTAGCTCGAACTCAGTGCGTTGGGCGTGCCACCCAGTTCTCTGGTGGAGAGTTGATCAAGTACCCGGCTCGGTAATTTCAGGCTATCCGCTTCCGGAGTTCCAAACGTGCCATTCTCGGGATAAAGTGCTATCAGGCAATCCGGATGCTCGGAGCCGGGGTTGACCTCTTCCTGGGTGCCCAGGAGATGCGGCAAGTCCTCATTCGTTACTGAATTGAGAAGGCGAGTTCGCCAGCCTGCCGACGCCGCAGCAAAGGTAAGCGCTGCAATAGCGTGGCCCACGTCATGATGGCAATAGCGAAACGCCCTTTCTCCATACTTCCAGGATTCCCGCCAATATATGGAGGTCAGGGCGACCAGGGCGAGTGGCTCCGTTTGGTGGCCGCTGAGCTCGCCCCATTCCGCTTGGGTCAGGGTCTTAATGCACTCGAGAGCATGCTGGTAAGGTGTGTAATGAAAGATGCCGGGGTTTTTGGACAGTCCTTCAATCGGGCCGCAGATCAGATAGGCTTCGGTCGGATGGAGGTTCCCGCTCGAGGGATTAACTCGAAGGCTCCACGCATCTGAACCCGGGACCCTTTTCCAGGCGGACAGGGCCAGGCTGTCGTAGAAAATCCCACTAACGAAAGACTTTCCAAGGGATGACGGTTGGATCGAGTTCCGCCTGAAGATCTCGTCGTAACCCGGCGAAGCATCTGGACGCGGCCGATCCAAGGGCAACAGCGTCGCTCCCTCGTACCGCCGAAAAGGATTAGGCTGATTGGCCCAGTCCAGATAACCCAGTGAAGAAGCATACCTTTGCGGGTAATGCTTCGTTCGCTCGTGATATTCGAGAACCAGGTCCAACCGCCTGCTGTCAATCATCCTCGGTACCTCTGAGCCATCCGTCATGCATAACATCTCACCTCATACACCCGAGCTTCCTTCGCACCGTTCGTAGAATGAACCTGCAGTCGAATTCGATTTACGCGTATGGGCTCAAACCTGTGTCTCCTGAGTCGCTGAAAATTGTTGGTAACTGAAGTTAGTTCGACACTTTTCCCGTCAGACAGAATAACCGTTAGAGAGTAATCCGAAACTGTTTCCGGTTGAGGCGCTCGCACGACGCGTTCTGTCACGCCGTCGCTGGCCGAAAGCGTCAATTCCCGCTGAAAGCCGGTGTCAAACGTAATCTGTATTTCGCGAATCAGCTGAGGTATGTCCCAAGTCAGGTCCAGCCACGGGCCAGACTGACCTTCTGCTTGTGGCATCAAGGCTAGCCAGCGATTGTTGGTTCCCCCATCAGCATCCCGAGTTCTACCGGTAACAACATGCTCTGGAACGGCGCCTTTGACATACCCGGAAGCTGTCACTCGAGCTTTCCGGGCAAGATCGCCGGGATCTTCATTCTTCACTCTTCTGATGGTCTGGTCGTCCCTCAGGAGTGTCTGCTGAAGCCTGAACAGTTCGGACCGATCATTTCGCAGTTGCCTTGGGGTGATTTTACGCGCAGCACACTGGGCTGCCGCCGTACCCACAGCCTGGCCGATTGCGGAACACGTAGCCATCACGCGAGTCGAAGAAAATGCAACATGAGTGTTGCTTATGTTTCGACCCGCCATCATCAGGTTTGAAACGTTTCGGGAATAGAGGGCTCCCAAAGAGATATTGTAGGGTTCTTCCAGCTTGATCGAGCGAAACGGGGGTTTCTCTGGTGCATCGAACCCTTCGGGGGGATGATCATCAAAATTCCATCCCCCAATGGCTACACCGTCGGTCATCTTCTTCCAGCCGGCGCCAAGCATTGTCTGGGTCTGAAGGACATCCCCCATAATCCTTCGGGACTCTCGCTTTCCGGGAATCATACCAACGCTTTCCAAGGCCCAGTTGGCACTACTCGGGTGCGCTCCCGAATTCTTGATGTAATCCCATGTGCCCAGCACGACGCTCAGAAGTTCGAAACGCAGGAGTTCATTGTCTCGAATGGTATGGTGTGCTCCGCCCAACTCGATCCACCAGTAACCATATTCCCAGGACGTAATGGGTCGGTACTCGAGATGATCGCGGGTGATCTTCCGCGCCCACTTGGGTGGCCGGTAGGGCATAGGGCGGTCATGCTTCCGGGCAGTGAATAGAATGCTTGAACCCTGCGTCCGGCTGTCGTTCACTTCCGGGGCCAACAACTCGCCGAATTCTCTTCTTGATTCACGGCCCATTCTATACTCAGCCCCGGCTTCGAGGGCCAGCCGACTGTCTCCAGTACAGTCGCAGAAGATCTGAGCGCTGATGCGATAAAGATGCTCGGTCTTATCACAACGAGCCGAAACAGACTCGATCTTCCCGGCTTTCAGGGAAGCCGAGTAAACGCTTGTATCGAGCAGGAGCGTGAGGTTTGGCTCGCTTACACATTTGTCATAGAGAAGCAGGTCCCATAACTCATAGGCTCGGTGCGAATTGCGAACTGCATCCTCCAGCCGGAATTCTTCGATCAAGCCCCCTTCTCTCCAGTGAGGGCGTGCCCCGTGATTGTCGGCTCCAACAATGTGCATCCTGACTTCACTGCTGGCGTTTCCCCCCAGGCGAGAGCGGTCTTGAACCAGAATCACTCTAGCTCCGTGCCGAGCAGCGCTGATTGCCGCACACACTCCGGCCATCCCTCCTCCAGCCACCAGCACGTCACCTTGAAGATCGACAAGCGTCATGTTCGGCTCGGCTGTAACAGAACCAGGTTGAGTTGATTCCGGTGCGAGTATGCTGAGGTCTTCACCTATTTGGCTGTGACTCCGGGTTTCAGCACTGAGCGGACTTTCGGCTCGCACGATCAGGGAGTACCCGGCCAGGGTTGAGACTGACATGAATTTTCGGCGGTCGATATTCTTCATCGATCTAAATGTATCACCAGTGCAGTTGTAATCGATAGTTGGGATGCGAGTCTCAAG
>JAUVSF010000352.1 GCA_030597245.1 Acidobacteriota bacterium | reverse complement strand
TGGTTAACGAGAAGAAAATTGCCCACAGTATCATTCGCCACAACCAAATCCGGCCAGCGGTCGTCGTTGGAGTCAGCGGTTATCAAACCGAGCGCCTTTCCAGGTAGTTCGTCGAGCCCGGCCTGCCTGGAAACATTTTCGAAGTGCTTTCCCCCAGTATTCCTGAACAGACAGTTTGTGATCGCCGGATAGACTTCGGGGGTGCAGTAAGTTCTGTGAATCCCGTCAGGGCTGCATGGGATATCGCCCTCGGGGCTCCACACTACGTAACGTGTGACAAACAGGTCCAGGTATCCATCCCGATCATAGTCAAGGAATGCCAGGCTGGCTCCAAACCCTGGACATTCAATGCCTACCTCATCCGTAACGTTCCTCAAATGACCATCCCCCAGGTTTCGATAGATGCGGACCTTGTCAACTCCGGTCACGGCAAGATCCAGTAGACCATCATTCTCAAGGTCACCCACGGCGACCCCCATCCCGAAAAAGCTTTCGTCAAGGCCGGAGCCTTCCGTCACATCCCTGAATCTGCCATCGCGAAGATTGTGATAAAGCTGGCCGGTAGGTGATTGAGTCGGGCCTTGCCCGATAGGAGCGCCGTTGACAAAGTACAGATCGGGATACTGGTCATTGTCGTAATCGAAGAAAGCAACGCCAGATCCCATCGTCTCGGGGAGCCAGCGCTTTTCAGTCGCCGCATTGTAGTGTTCAAATGAAATGCCGACTTCATCGCGCAGTGGTGTGAACAGGTGGGCCTCGTCCGCAACTGGAACCGCCTCAACCGACCCTTCCCTTTCGCCCATCGGTCGAGTCTGATCAGCGGACCCGGATTCCGACGAACTGAAGCATCCGCACAGGAGACCCAACAGTGCGATTGTGGTCCAGATAAGCGGTTTCATTCGTCAGACTTCCCTTCAGTCAGGCCGTGCTTCTTGAGGTAGTAAGAGAGATTTCTTTCATCAACCCCCAGCATCCTGGCGGCCTCCCGCTTCACACCATTGGCTGCCGCGAGAGCTGACTTCAGGACACGGCGTTCTTCGGACTTCAAAGATTCGCGAAGATTGAACTGATCACCGCGGTCATCATTCTCGACTTCAACCCTGAGGATGTTGCCTGGGAGGCTAGCGGGACTCAGTTCCTTCTGCTTCTCGAGGATCACAGCACGCTCGATGACATTGCGCAATTCTCGGATGTTACCGGGCCAGCTGTACCGGCGAAGCAATTCGAGCGTACTCTGACTGATCCCCCCCAGGCTTTTTCCGGTTTTGGCAGCAAACTCGACCAGGAAAGCTTCAGCCAGCAATTCGACATCCTCGACGCGTTCTCGAAGTGGAGGGATGTGTATCGCAAAAACGTTGATACGGTAGAAGAGGTCCCGGCGGAAGCGGCCGCTTTCAACGTCGGCTTCCAAGTCAGCATTCGTGGCAGAGATCAATCGGACATCGACGCTAGTCGATCGACTTTCCCCGATTCGCTCAAACGTCCCTTCTTCCAAGACCCGTAATACCTTTGTTTGAGCCGATTCAGGAAGGCAACTGATCTCGTCCAGAAACAGAGTTCCTGTATGGGCTACCCGGAAACGGCCCTGCCGGTCCCGCGATGCCCCCGTAAAAGCCCCCTTGCAGTGCCCAAAGAATTCGCTCTCGAAAAGATCTATTGGAATTGCCCCACAATTCACGGTAACGAAGGGACGGTCGTGGCGCTGGCTGCTGCGGTGGATCAAGCGGGCAATTTCTTCCTTCCCGGTTCCAGACTCGCCCAGCAGGAGAACACTAGCATCCGTCGGTGCTGCTGCCTCAACCTCTTCAACGATTTCTCTCCAGGGACGAGAACATCCCAGAGGGTTTCTTTCCTGGCCTCCTCTGGACCGAAGATACTCCAACTCCCGGCTACGCGAACTCTCTGTCAGGGCTCGGTTCAGGGCCTGGAGCAGTTCCTCCATTGGAGCAGGCTTTTCAAGGAACTCGTATGCGCCGGCTTTCATGCACTCCACGGCAGATGCGACACTTCCATGCGCAGTGAGCACCAGAACCGGCAGGTCCGGTTTCCTCTGTTTAATCTGTTTTAGCAGGTCGAGGCCACTGACACCTGGCATCTTGAGATCTGTAATGATTCCATCCAGACCGTCAAGCATGTCTTTTTCGAGAGCATCTTGTGCGAGGGCGGCGGTACGAATTGAATAGCCCTGTCTGGTTAAAAGCAGGGAAAGGGAATCCCGAACATAGGCCTCATCATCGACCACCAACACCGTGCCCTTTTTCTTTGTTTTTCGGTTTTTCACTATGAAATCCTAATCTGAGGCGCTGAAAGCCGAGATCTCACGGGCCGAACCCGAAGAAGATGCATCAGCCATGGGAATGGAGACGGTGAACACAGCCCCTCCCTCCAGTCGGTTCGCGGCAGAAATTTCCCCCTCATGCCTCTCGATAATGGATCTACAAATCGATAAGCCCAACCCGGTGGAGCCTCGACCTGAGGAGAAGGGATCGAAGACCTTGGGTAGCATCTCTTCATCAATTCCGGGACCCGAATCCGCTACGGTCACCAGCACAAGTTCGTTATCGATCGAAAAATCAATTTCGATTTCACCGCTGCCTCCCTGAATCTCGGCTGCGTTGAGCAACAGGTTTAGAAAAGCCTGTCCGAGAGTGACGGGGTTGCCCAGCACCGTCGGGTTCAGGTCACGGTGGTTGATTCGTACATCGATGCCGTTGAACAGTCGATTACTCTTTACGAACTGAACCGTGTCTTGTACGACCTGCAGCAAGTCGATCAGGGTGTCAGGTTTCCGCCCCGGCTCGGCAAAGGTCAGTGCTCGACGGGTCACCCCTGCCGCCCTTGTTAACCCCTCCCTTACCTTTGCAACGAATTCCATGGAAGTATCGAGGGAGCCGTTCTTAAGGTCGTCCTCCAGAAGAGCCAGATAGTTGCTCATACCCTCCAATGGGTTATTGATCTCGTGGGCAAGCCCTGCAGTCAGCCGCCCAACACTGGCCAAACGTTCACTGTGCATTAGCTGGCGTTCCAATTCACGTATCTGTGCCTGTTGTCGGTTTTCGATTTCCAGGGCAATACTTCTTCTTGCCTGGCGCACGGAGAGAATTCCGAGAACTGTAGCCAGAAGGAGGAGCAGTACGTTGACGACAAGGGTCATCTGAAAGCGGCCTGTGAGCCGGCCGAGTGATGCAAGCAGCCCCGCCCTTTTCTCCGACCTCATGATTTCCCACTCAATCGGGGGTGACCAGTCTGGATCAGATACGGGGACAACGACAGTGGTTTCATCCGGTAAAGTACCTTGAGAATCCCTGGTTTCGGAAGATGGTTGAAGCGCGAGCATGTATTCCCCCGTGGGGTCTGCGAGGTCAAGAAGTTGTCTGGTTGAGACCAGCGCTTCCATGTGAGTTTCCGAATCCGGTTTGCCCAACTCCCATCGCGCGACGAAGACGCGCTCCGAATCGGGTTGCGCCTCTCTGCTGTCGGACGGGAGAATCACCGGAGCGCCTTCGCGGCGGCCTGCAACAATGATGGAAGTTCCTCGTTGAAGTAGCGAAATGCGCTCAATCTCGGGGTGGGAGATGAGGAAGAGAATAAGGGTTGCCTCGATATCAAGCCTTTTCCAGCGGCGAGCCATCGGATCAGTGCTTTCGAGTGCCTGCTGAAAACCGACGATCGGTGGAGACTTGGAGAGGAACAGAAAGTCGGCTCGAGTGGAGGCCAGAATCGCCTCCAGGCTTTTAGCCCCTGCGACAGCCTGCAACTGGAGGTCCTTGAGCACTTCCTGCTGCGCCGCGCGACCCGAATACAGGATTCCCCATATGCCCAGCAAGTTGATCGAAACTAACAGAAGCGCAAGCAACGCGAGCATTCTGTTTCCGGAGACCTTCGCTCCCTTCTTTAGCAACCGCTCGAGGGAATGCGAGGAAGTTTTCCAGGACTCTCCAATGTCTCGGTCCGGTCCTCCTGTGAGGGTTCCTCTCTTACCTTTGAAGGGTGTCTCAACCCCAGCATTTATCTGTCCGTCTGAGTTTCGCACGGTACGTTCCTGCCGCTAACTCCCGGGCTTCATAATTTCTATGCTTTAATACACTATCTTTCTCGTAAATGGAGAGTTTTGTCAATGGTTCGATGGCTATCCGAGCCGAAATCAGATTCTGGAGAGGCGTTTCCCTGCCTTTGTTCATAGATTGTAAGAGTTGGAGATTTCACGCGCAGGACGTGCGATTGATCTGATGACTGCCCATCAACTCTGGTATAAAGTGTTGAGTAATAAAGACTTATTGTTAGATTCCAGGATCTCTCCGATGAGCTGAGAATTCCTGGGATCATAGGAGTTATGTAGATAGCGTCATTGATGGTCGTGCCGGAACCGTGCTGATAGTGTCTTAAGTTCATCTTTTTCTTACACTTAGAGTCGAAATAGGTCGAAGTGTTTCTGATTGGCACACGCCTTGCTTCATGTTATCCCGTATAGGTGAAGAGACTATTTATGCGGATGCTCGAATTGGTAGAGAGAAACGGAGGCCTTCCCCCGGGTCTTCGTTTCTCTTTTTGGGGCCGCCCGGATGTCGGATGTGTTACGGAACGACTGCGATCATCGAGAAAGGGAGCGAAGGGAATATGAGTGTTTTGGTGGAGATGCGAGACGATGTTCAAGTGGATTCGGGAGAGTTTTCGCGGGGCGAGCACGAGGAGCTCCGAGCTCTTGGATTTCTAACAGCCTCTGGACGCCTTGCTCCAAGCCTCGGCTCCGCCGGGTTTTTGAGCGAACCCAGTGTCGAAAGGGAAGCTATCGTTGCCTCTTCGGTCCTCAACGAGGCTTATGATTACGGTTCCGCCTTCTCCCGTGGCTTGCGAGTGCCGCTCGGGGAACACACACTACTCTTCATTTCTGGAACGGCCAGCGTGGACGAAACAGGTGCCACCGTCCATGTAGGTGATCTGCGAGCGCAGTGCTGGCGAACGTACAGGAATATCACAGAGCTGTTGCATGCTGAAGGTGCGACTTGGCAGGACATTGTCAAATGCACCTGCTATCTCAGGGATATTGAAAGAGATTACGACGCTTTCAACGCTGTAAGAACCACCTTTTTCACCTGGTTGGGATTGGATCCGCTTCCTGCGAGTGTTGGAATCCAGGCGCGTCTGTGTCGGAGCGACCTGCTCGTTGAGATCGAAGCTCTCGCAGTTCTCAAGAATGCGGGATAAGGACTTACCACCAGAATCACAAAGACTTGTTTGTGCTTTAGTGATTTGGTGGTTAGTTCTTGAATGGTTCCGGCTAAGGCAGCTGGAAGCACCAGCTCTTATCCGGGATACCAAACCACTCTTGGGTCATCTGGGGAACGCCGGTACTCCCACGCCGAATCGATCAGTTTCCTGAGATCGTAATTCGGCCTCCAACCCAGCAAGAACCTGGCTTTGGAATTGTCCATCCAGTTACCATAGAACTTTGTTGGCACCTCGACACTGGGTAGCTGCCGGCTTTCCCATAAATAATCAGCCACTTTCCTGTAGTCCACTGGTTCGTCCATACAGATGTTGAAGAGTTGCCG
>JAUVSF010000684.1 GCA_030597245.1 Acidobacteriota bacterium | reverse complement strand
TGGGGATCCTGGGAAAAGTCTCGTTTCGCACGTGACCGTCGCTGGAAACTCTACGACGACGGTCGACTTTACGATATTCCTGCGGATACACTCGAGGAGCAGCCGATGAGACCAGGTGAGGAGACTTCGATCGCGGCACAGAAGGCCCGGGATCGGCTCCAGCAAGTCCTGGACTCGTTCAATAACTGATGCTAGTGTCCCAACAAGGCTGCACGGATCTGACGATCTCCTGCGAAAGCCCAAAGGGTGGCGAGGCTCAAGACGATTCAATCGTGGTCACGTCCCGCTATCAGGCAGCCGCAATGAAGGTCGATCGGAAGACCGGGGCGTGTCTATCTGGCAGGACTGACTCAAAGCCGAGGAGGGTTTCTGATGATTCGAGCGACGATCACTCTGCTTCTGCTGATTACCACGACCTGCGGTGGTCCAGAGGAGGGACTTAGCCGGAACCCACCCAACATTGTCCTTATTCTTGCAGATGATATGGGTTATGGGGATCCCGGGTGCTACAACCCGCTTTCGAAAACACCCACACCAAATCTCGATCGTCTTGCTGCTGAAGGAATCCGCTTTACCGATGCTCATGCACCCGCATCCTGGTGCGTACCCTCCCGCTATGGTCTTCTCACGGGGCGGTATCCGTGCCGTGCAACTCTCGACTGGCGAAGCCGGGCAGTCATCGAGTCGGGAAGGCTGACTATAGCTACCCTCCTCAAACAGTCAGGTTACATAACTGCAATGGTGGGAAAATGGCATTTGGGCTTTGACGGTGGTCCCGACTATGATTTCACTCGGCCGTTGCGAGGAGGCCCGCTTGACCAAGGATTTGATTCCTACTTTGGAATCCCCCATTCACTCGACATTACTCCCTATTATTACATTCGGGACCGTCTGGCCGTACAAGCTCCCTCCGGGCTTATCGAAGCGAATGCGAGTGGGGGTTGGAGTCCAATTCAGGGTGCATTCTGGAGAGCCGGTCAGATCGCCCCGGACTTCAGGCACAAGGAAGTTTTGCCTCGATTCGTCGAAGAGGCGATTGACATAATCGAAGAGCATGCCGGGACCGAGTCGGACCCGCCTTTGTTCCTCTATTTGGCCCTTCCGGCACCGCATACTCCGTGGCTTCCTACAGCGGCCTTTAAGGGGCGGGGTGCCGCCGACATGTACGGCGAGTTTGTGGCCCAGGTAGACGACGTCGTGGGACAGGTCTTGAAGGCTTTAGATGAGGCGGGGATGTCAGAAGACACGCTTCTCATTTTCAGCAGCGACAACGGACCGGTTTGGTACGAGGTTGACGTCGAACGGTACGGTCATGATTCTGCAGGCACCTTCAGGGGAATGAAGGGTGACGCCTGGGAGGCGGGGCATCGAGTACCATTCATCGTCCGCTGGCCGGGACGCGTAGAGCCGGGTCAAGTTAGCAGTTATTTAGTCACGTTTACGGATTTGCTGGCCACCTTCGCTTCTCTCGTCGGCTATACCCTTCCCTCGGACGCCGGGGAGGACAGTTTCGATATCTTGCCGGCTGTTCTGGGAGAGAGCAAAGAACGTCCAGTGGAACAAGCGATTGTCTTCAAGGCTGATGCCACCGTGGTTCGAAAGGGCCCGTGGAAGCTGATAACTCATCTCGGATCCGGCGGACTCAGTAAACCGAAGCGGATCCAGCCATCCGAGGATGGTCCGGAGGGACAGCTTTACAATCTGCAGGACGATTCAGGGGAGACCGAGAACCTGTGGAGTGATCGTCCCGATCTGGTGCGCGAGTTGACAAGCCTGCTGGATGGTCACAGGCGCCGAGGCCGGTCTCGCCCTTAGGCTACCATTTGTGGCCGAGCCGACTGATCCGTTTAGAGATCGGCGAGGGGCACCTCGAACCACGTTTCTGATCAGTAGCTCACGAAGATTAAGGGGTATTCGATGATGATTACTCGAAATGGCATTTTCCTCTTTCTGGTTCTGACTCTGGTGGTTGTGAGCAGCGCGAGCGCTGCTGAACCCGGCCGGCGCAACGTGTTGTTGATTGTCTCAGACGACCTGAACACGGATCTAGGCTGTTACGGCCACGAACTGGTCCAGTCACCAAACGTCGATCGACTGGCCGACCGCGGCGTTCGTTTCGACCGCGCCTACTCCCAATACCCCGTCTGTAACCCCAGCCGCTCTTCGTTCATGACCGGCCTTTATCCAGACCAGACCGGGGTGTTGACCAACGGCGGTAACTTCCGCAACAAGCAACCCGACGTAGTGACATTGCCTCAGTTGTTTCAGCAGCACGGTTACTTCGTGGCGAGAGTCGGCAAAATATTCCACTACGGCGTGCCGCTGCAGATCGGCACTGATGGTGCAGACGACCCACAGTCGTGGGATCAGGTTTACAATCCAATCGGGATCGACCGCACCGAACTGGACCGGGTACGGACGATCGACCCGGGCAAGTATGGCGGTACGCTCAGCTGGCTGAATATCGAAAGCACCGACCTCGAGCACACGGACGGCATCGGGGCATCGGCCGCGATTATGCTCCTGAAGGAAAATCTTCCCGCCAAGACCGGTAAGCCGTTCTTTCTGGCGGTCGGCTTCTATCGTCCGCACACGCCGTACGTGGCGCCCTCACACTATTTC
>JAUVSF010000267.1 GCA_030597245.1 Acidobacteriota bacterium | reverse complement strand
CCACGACCACACTTCCGAGCCCCCTGTACAGTTCGGACCCCGCTCCGGGTGAAACCACCAGAGGCAACATGCCGAAAACGCTGGTCGAGACACTCATGAAGATGGGACGCACTCGGTACTCAACGGCCCGGACAACGGCCAGGTGAAAGTCCATCCCCTCCTCCCGAATCAACTGTAGTGACTGGTGAACAATAAGGATGGCGTTGTTAACCACCGTACCGATCAGGATGATGAAACCCAACATGGTGAGCACATCCAGTGCCTGGTAACTAAGGAACCGGTTCACGGCAGCAAGGCCCAGGAATCCTCCCATCGCCGCGAGCGGGACGCTGAACATGATCACGAAGGGGTAGAGAAAGCTCTCAAAGAGGGCAGCCATCAGCAGATAAGTGATGATCACGGCCAGAATCAGGTTGAGCGTTAGTGCCCGACCACTCTCGGCCAACTTATCAGCCGTGCCGCTCAGCGAGGCCTGATAGAGCCCTCCCAGTCGCCCCCCGTCTTCCATTGGCTGCAGGATCTGCTGCTCGATCACCTCCATCGCTTCGCCAAGAGGCATCTCCTCCGGTGGGGTAAGTCGGATAGTAATAGCCCGCTGGCGCTCCCTGTGGTTAATCTGCACCGGGCCACCGACTTCTGTCACCTCTGCAATGGAGCCAATGCTCACGAGTTGGCCTGATGGCGTAGCGATAGGCATCTGCTCGAGCAGGTGCGTTCGAAGTGGTGAACCGTCTTTGGCGACAATTTTAAGATCAATCTCCCTTCCTTCGTGCCGGTAGTCGCTAGCTTTGGCGCCATCGACCAACGCGCTCACGGCATATCCCAGGTCGCGATTCGACACCAGACCGTCAGCTGCCCGTTGACGATCGGTCCGCACCTGGATCTCAGGATTACCCAGATCGAGGCTGGGAATGGGTCGAGCCTGCACACTCGGAATCAATTGCAACACCTTTCCGAAAACCTCGCCTCCCAGCCCGATCAGGTGGGGAAGGTCAGGACCAGTGATGTCAATATCGATGTTTCGGCCCTCATCGAGGCCCCGCTGAAAGATTCCGCTCTGGCTGATCACGACGATAGTGCCGGGCAGGTCCGCGCTGGCCTGTTCAAAAACGGGGATCAGTTCTCTCGGTCTCTGGGAATCCCCGGCCTGCAACCCCATGAAGGCCCGGTCGCTCATAGCAACAAAGAAGTAGCCTCGAACCCCGCCTCCCGGTAGCTCTTCAGGCGGCTGATCACCTTCATACCAGAGAGGAAGCAATCGATCTTCATAGGCAAGGCGCATCTTTGCCACTTCTTCAACGCTGTACCCTGGAGGTGGCAAGATAATGCCAAAAAGGAAATTCTGGTTGCCGGTCGGTAAGTATTCCGCTTTCGGAACGACAACGTAGCTGACACCTATTGACAGGCCAGTCAGCAGAACAACCACTGCAACTCGACGAATGATCGAACGGTTCATCCAGCTAACCATGGCGGCAACCACCCGGGCTGCCCAGAACTGGGTTCTTGTATCACCTTTGCCGTCAGCTCCCAACTTGACTTTGACTCTGAGAATCCGAGCTGAAAGGCTCGGGATCACCGTCAGGGCGACGATGAGGCTAAGGGCTACGGCGAAGGCGATGGCTATCGCGATGTCTCCAAAAAGTTGCCCCACCTCCTCTTCCATGAACACAATCGGAAGGAAAACAGCAATAGTCGTCAGTGTACTGGCGAGGACGGCTCCCCAGACTTCGGAAGCACCTTGCTCGGCGGCGGCATACCGCTCTATACCCTGCTGCCTCTTTCGATATATGTTCTCTAAAATAACGATGGAGTTATCGACCACCATTCCCACAGCGAAAGCCAAACCAGCCAAACTGATGACATTCAGCGTTCTGCCGAACCAGTACATCATCAGGAAAGTGCCGATCAGGCTGATTGGAATGGCGGCAGCAACGATTAGCGTCGAGGTTACGCTCCTGAGGTAAAGCAGAAGGACAAAAACGGCGAGGGCGCCACCGATCAAAAGGCTTTGACGGACAAGAGAAATGGAACTGTAGATGTACTCGGTCTGGTCATAGACTTTCACCATCTCCAGTCCCCGAGGGTTCAGGACATCACCGTTAAGACGAGCAATCGTCTCTTCCAACCCCTCCATTACATCGAGTACATTGGCACCGGCTGCACGGATAGCATTGATTACTATTACGGCTTCGCCCCTCTCGAAGACTCGGGCAAGCTCTTTTCTGTAACCCAACTCTGCTCGAGCCACATCTCGAACGTAAACAGGAACTCCGTTCTGGACAGCGACTACTATGGCTTCAATCTCTTCAGGAGACCCGTATTCCCCCACGGTTCGGACAATGTAACGCCTCTTGCCCTCGACGAAATCGCCTCCACTGTAGTTACGATTTTCCCGTTCAATAGCATCTCGCAGCTGGGTTAGGGTGATCTGACGGGCCGCGAGTTGAGCTGGATCGACGATTACCTGCATCTCCCTTTCGCGGCCACCAAAGAAGTTGGAGTTAGATACTCCAGGCACCCTTTCGATCTCCGGCTCAATGACGTCTTCCACGAAGTTGAAGAGGGTTGAAATGTCTTCCTCGAACGCTCCGTCTTTGGACTTTTTCAGAATAAACCACGCGATCGCGTTGTCGTTCGCGCCTGAAGTCATGAGTATCGGTTTGTCCGCTTCTGACGGGTACGAAGGAACCTGCTGGAGGCTATTGGAGACTCGCAGGAGAGCCCCGTCAATGTCCGCTCCGACCGGAAACGTGAGGGTCACTTCGGCCCTTCCATCATAGGCCGCACTCTCCATCCGGACGAGGCCCTCGATCGACTGCAGCTGCTCTTCCTGTTCGTCGACGATCTCGCGCTCAACCTCGCGCGGACTGGCACCCGGCCAAATCGTGGTAATGGTGATTCGAGGCTCAGTGACGTCAGGAGTAAGCTGAATCGGAAGGCGAGTCAAACCCAGAAATCCAAACATCACCACCAGGATGACGCCTACCGCAGTGCTGACCGGATACCGAATTGCCTGGTGGACAATTTTCATGGCACCTCGTACTGGATTTCAGTGGGGTTTGCCCGGACTTTCTGTCCATCCTGCAGCCTTTCATTGCCCCGCGTTACCACTCGCTGACCGGGTCGGACAGCATTGTTCACCTCAACCCATGCGCCCACCGCAGTTCCCAGCATAACTTCCTTGCGCCTGGCAATGTTCTCTTCGTCGAGAACATAAGCAAAATGCCCCTGATTCCCAGCAATGACGGCGTCTTTGGGCACAATCGTAGTGGTGTACGACTTTCCGAATGAAAGCTCTACCTGGGCCACCATGCCAACCCCAATTCCGCCCTCGAGATTAGGGATCTGCAGCCGCACCGGAAACGTCCGGGACTGCGTGTCGGCCCGAGGAATAATGGCTCTAGTCACACCCGTGACCTGAACTCCAGGAAGCGCTTCAAAACTTATGGTTGCTCGGGTTCCGGGCTTTACTGAGGCGTAGTACCTCTCAGGCAGATCGACGGCTACCTCCAGTTCGTCCAGGGACATCAACTCGACTACCGGACCCCCGACGTTGATCCACTCAGCGAGCTGAGTATGTTCCTCCACCACAACTCCGGAAAACGGAGCTCGAATAACGGTCCGCTCAAGATCGTCTTCAGACTGCTCAATAATGGCTCGCAGCCGCTCTGATCGCCTCTCGAGCGAGTTGAATTCCGACTCTCGGTCATCCAACTCCTGCCGGCTGACAGCTCCTTTTTCCAACAACTCCCTGGTTCGAGTCATGGTTCTTTCAGCCAGCTTCAGGCGAGCATCGTCCTCCTTCAGCTGTGCTCGAACCTCCCTCAACCGGAGTTCGAGGTTCTCTCGCCGAAGTCGAGCTAACACCTCACCTTCCTGAACGGTTTGCCCCACTCTCACTGGGAATTCGATGACCAAACCGGAAACCTCGCTCGCCACGGTGCTGACGAGCCGAGTCTGGACAGTCCCGGGCAGGCGGATCTTCTGGCTGATCCGATAGGAGCGCGCCTCTGTGTACCCCACGGTACTCTCGCGCTGAGGCTGTGCATTGAGATGCGCAACCATGCCCCCCAAGGCGAAGATCAAGCATAGGGCCCTCGTAACAGCCTGCTTTCGAGCCCGGCGAAGTACGGCCCTCTTATAAATCGTTATCACGTTGAGTTTTCCTTAAGCCTTTTATGATAACTCGGAGTGGCCTTCCGGCGATGCTCTCAAAGCTCCTGATCGTCTTTGTACTGCTGTCTCAGGGTATTGAGTCGGGTGTGCAGATCCTCCTGAACGTCCTGATACTCCGGATCTCCGTAGACGTTATGCAACTCGCTGGGATCGGCTTGGAGGTCAAAAAGCTCCCAAGTGTCTATGTCATTGTAGAAGTGGATGAGCTTGTATCGCTCGGTTCGGATGCCATAGTGCCGTTTGACCTCATGCCAGCCGTGCGGATATTCGTAATAGTGATAGTAGACGGCCGTTCGCCAGTCCTCTGGCGTTTCTCCTTCGAGAAGAGGACGCAATGACACTCCCTGCATCTCACTGGGAGCCTGAACACCGGCAAAATCAAGAAATGTGGGAGCAAAATCCAAGTTAAGCACCATTGCATCCGATACCCGCCCGGGCTCAATCACCGCCGGGTAACGCATCAACAGCGGCATGCTGAGAGATTCCTCATACATGAAGCGTTTGTCGTACCAACCGTGCTCACCCAGGTAGAAACCCTGATCCGAGGTGTACACTACCAGCGTGTTTTCCACGAGACCATTTTGATCCAGGTAATCCAGAACCCTGCCGACATTCTCGTCCACCGAAATCAGGCAGCGCAGGTAGTCTTTGATGTACCGTTGATACTTCCATTCGGCGAGTTCGTTGCCTTTCAAGTTGGCCTTCCGATACTCTTCGTTGATCGGCGTGTAGTGCGCATCCCAAGCCTGCTTCTGCTCCTCTGTCATGCGGTTGTAGGACCCAACCCACGAAAGATCAGCCTTCGCATCCCGGTTGCCCCCCGTTCCGGTTTCTTCGCCGTAATACTCCTTGTGGAGTTTCATGTCCATGGAGAGATACATGTCGGAAATGCGCATATCTTGAGCCCTGGCCGCGTCTCGCCCCTGATAGTCGTCATAGAAAGTCTCCGGGAGAGGCAGGTCCCTGTCGGAGTACTCCTTCAAGTGCTTGAGGGCGGGCATCCAGTTACGGTGAGGCGCCTTATGATGATACAGCAGACAAAATGGTTTGTTCTTATCTCGATTTTCCAGAAACTCGAGCGCGAAATCAGTGATCAAATCGGTCACGTATCCGGGATATTCAGTGCGGCCACCTTCATCCTTGAAAACGGGAGTGTAATATTCCCCCTGCCCTATCAGAATCTTCCAGAAATCGAAACCCGTCGGCTCAGTCTTTAAATGCCATTTCCCTACTACCGCTGTTTGATACCCTGCCTCCCTCAGCAGTTTCGGAAAAGTCACCTGGCTCCCATCAAATTCATCCCGGTTATCGCGGAGCCCGTTCAGATTACTGTACTTCCCGGTCAGCAATACTGCTCGGCTGGGAGCACAGATCGAATTTGTGACAAAGCTGTTGTCGAATCGAATACCTTCCCTCGCAATTCGATCGATGTTGGGCGTTTCAATCAACTCGCTCCCATAGGCACTGATCGCCTGCTCGGCGTGATCATCAGACATGATGAAAATGATGTTGGGTCGGGCAGGGCTAGAGGTTTGAGGCGTATCCCCTTCCCCAGCGCTACAGCTCAACGCCCAGAGTCCCGCCAGTATGGCAAGTGCAGATAATCCCTTCTTCAACATTCTTGAATCCTTCCTCATCGAACCCAGATGCCGGAACCCCAGTCCTTACGGACGGAAGACTCCAGCGACTTTCTGCTAGTCCCAACGACGAATATTAACCAGACGAACGAATTGCTGACCGTAGCTTTCAATGTCGAGCTTTCCGTCCTCAGTGAACTTAAGCTTAGCGCCAAGGATCACCGACCCCTGCCCTTTACCCTCTTCATCCAGATCAAGGACCAGCCAACTGAGGTTGTAGTTCGTTGACCTGCCGCCAACATAAAGCTCCAGCCACGGCATCACTCGAGCGGAAAGAAGGATGATCTTTTTTCCTTTTCCCGATTCCGTGGGCTTGAGCCGTATCGCGGCAATATCGCTGCCAACAGAACCGCTCGGGGCAATCCTCCCCTTTTTGAGCTTCTCGAGCTGCCGCCGCAAAGCATCCTGACCACTCTCCTTCAAAACATTGGCTAGCTCGGCCGCTTCTTCGTCAGTTGTATATTCATCGATGTAGATGTCCAGGGGGAGCGTCTTGCCACCTATTCCTCCTCCGGTGCCTATGGCAGTAGCCGAATAGTGCTCCCTCTTTTTCTTCTCCTTGCTACTGCCTGCTCCAGCCCAGAGTTGGCCAAAGCCGATCACCAGAACTGCCGAAAAAACCAGTGCTTTCTTCATCGTAATTTCCTCATGACATTCGTATAGGCTCGGGTCGAAAACGGCCTTTCGGCTACTCAATGGCTGCCAACGCCTCACAAGTCCGCTCGAAATTATACTCGGCAGCGGTATCGGCACCTAGAGGGGGCTGGTTGCCGGTTATCGGTGATCGGTTATCGGTAATCGGTAATCGGTAATCGGTAATCGGTGAAGACTAACCACAAAGGCACTAAATCACTAGGGTCTTCTTGTGCTTTTGTGAGTTAGTGGTGAATCTTCTTGCCCCCCACCTTAACCGAAAACCGTTAACCGATGACCGATTACTGATTACTGCATCCGGCATCTGGTATCTGGCATCCACTCGTCACTCGACATTCGACATTCGACATTCGACATT
>JAUVSF010000732.1 GCA_030597245.1 Acidobacteriota bacterium | reverse complement strand
CAATCTGATCCTCAGGTTCTCGATCAAACCCATACCTGAACATGTTGACATCTTCCAGGACGTGAACTCCCTCGCTATCGAGCGTGCTGGTACCGGCCTGCACCCGAAACAGCGGCTGTCCCCCTTTTAGTTCGGTGTACTCAAATTCAGTAGACTGGCGAGTAATATTGCTAGACAGCAGTGCACCGGGCGAGTGATCCGAGCGCAAGCTGGCCCGGCTCAAATAACTCCAGAAGATGGCAGTGGCTCCACCCAGAAAGACCAATACTAAGACAATCCGAAACGTTTTTGATCTGATCATTAGTAGCAGAAGATATTCATTCTATACTGATGGCATTGCTCGACGGAGTGTTCGAGTTTCGAGCTTGGCTGTTGCGGTTTGAGCAACAGCCCCGTAACATCAGGCCCCGGGTTCCACTTCCCGCAGATCCTGGAGCGTCAACAAGAGTTTTTCTCGACCTCGATAGGTATCACGACTCAGCGTGTAAACGACATCCAGAGTATCCCCTGTACCCAGGTTTGCCGCCCTCTCACCATTTTGCCACCAGATCACATCAAGAGGTAGACCCGCACCATTTGATCTGAATTTCAGGTGTTTTTCCTTTAACACCCACGGGCCCGCAGAAATCGGCAGGTTGCGTGTTCCCAGAATCGGAAATGGATTTCCGATTCCAAACGGCGAGAGTCGTTCCAGATCGGCACACCGCTCAAAATTCACGTCGTCAATCTCAAGAAACTCCTCAATACGCAGAACCGGTTCCATATCAGCTTCGGCGAGTTTTGATGAAGCATAGGATTCCAGGCATTCCTTGAACCGGCTCAAGCCGTGCGGATCAGCAAAGTCCTGTTTCAGTGTAATCCCAGCAGCCTGGGCATGCCCTCCGAACCGTTCGAGGTAGCTCTTGCAGTGTTCCAGAGCTTCGAGGATGTGAAATCCGGGAATGCTACGGGCCGAACCCTGGTTTCGGATCTCCCCGAGTGAAATGACCAGGGCCGGCTTATGGAACCGTTCCACGAGTCGAGAAGCTACAATACCGATTACCCCACGGTGCCAACCCTCTCCGGCCACGACCATGAATCCGGGGTCCGCCAACTCGGGACTCGCCTCCAGCATTCCTTCTATCTCGGTCAAGATCCGGGTTTCTTCCTGACGCCTTTCGATATTTCGCCGATTCATCTCGTCAACAATCGACAAAGCTGCACCCCGATCATCGACTGAAAAGAGATCCACGATCTCCCCTCCCCCTCCCATACGGGTGAAAGCGTTGATTCTGGGAGCTATCTTGAATCCGATGTCGAAATTGCCGACAACCTTTCCAACACCCGCACCATCCAAAAGAACTTGCAGGCCCAGGTTGTGCGGTTCGGATAGACCCGAGAGTCCGTACCGTACAATCACCCGGTTCTCTCCGATCAACGGCACCATATCCGCGACGGTTCCGATCGCAGCGATCTTCAGAAAGTGGGGGACCACGGAACTTCGATCCCGGCTTTCGAAAAGTGCCTGGACCAGTTTGAACACAACCCCGACAGCCGCCAGATTCTTGTCTGGGTAGTCACAACCAGGCTGCTTCGGATTCAGGATTGATGCGACTTCGGGGAGTTCGTCTCCCGGCAGATGGTGATCGGTCACGATAACGTCCATGCCAAGGTCCCGGGCGAGACGACAAGCCTCAAGTTCGCGGATGCCACAATCCACACTGACCACCAGCTTCACACCGGATGCGGCAGCGGATTCGAGCACTTCGTTCTTGAATCCATAGCCGTCTTCAAGCCGTAGAGGAATGTGATAGTCAACCTCACAACCCAGCATTTCCAGGGCTCGACGAAGGATAACCGTCGAAGTTATCCCGTCTACATCATAATCGCCGTAAATAAGGATCTTTTCGCTGCGTTCCAAAGCACTCGCTATTCGTTCCAGCGCTGCTTTCATGCCTTTCATGAGCAGTGGATCATGGAGCATTTCCAGCCGGGGGTTCAAAAAGGCCATCGCACTTTCCGGCTGGGAGAAACCACGGTTCACGAGCAGGCCCGCAAGAAATTGACTAATCCCCAGTTCAGAAACAAGTAATCTGACCTTTTCCTGGTCAGGCGAGAGAGCAATCCAGCGTTTTTCCACCCCTCAAATCCTAGCAATCCAGGCTGACGAGGGGAGGTTGGGCAGGATTTACCACCAAGAGCCCGAGGGAAGTGCGAAGTTCGAAGT
>JAUVSF010000543.1 GCA_030597245.1 Acidobacteriota bacterium | reverse complement strand
GCCTGCAGGATTCGAACCTGCGACCTACGGATTAGAAGTCCGTTGCTCTATCCAGCTGAGCTACGGGCGCATACTTGATTCTGAGGAACTTACGGGGCCGCCGTCTAATCAGAACGGCCAATGATGCCCGTTTTGGTGCCCATGAAGACGTAGAGCCGAGAAGCTGCAGCCTCCAAATCACCTTCGGAGACGATATTATATCTATCAAAGAGCTTCCGTGTCTCATGTCCCGTCATTTGCATCGCACGCCCCCTTCGACGGAAGAGCTTGAGATGATGGGAATCCTCAGCTTCTCTAACCAGACCAGCTCAGGGAGAAAGGCCGTTCACCACCGATTGGAGTTTGTTCAGATCCTGAGGGCCGGCCGGGTAGTCACCATCTATCGGGACGATTGTGATGAATCCATCCTGAAGGCCGGTAATGTCGGCATCTTTGACTTCCTCTACCTCCGGTGGCGGGTCTCCATGGGGAATGAACAGGCCGGGAGCAATCTCGATATAGACGAGTGTTGCGGGCGCACCTTTACCTTGAACACTTAGCTTCACGCCTTTCACATCTTCAGGAGCGAGCGGTGGGTAACCCACTTTCAGGCCCACTCCGGCCGGCAACAAACCATCTGCTGCGGCAAGCGACCCCGGCTTGCTCTGCAAATGCCCGATTAAACGAACGGCAAACTCTGCCACATTCTGAAAGTGAATCTCGGGATCCATACCATCGGCCACAGCAGTACTGACGGCCATCGAGGGTACACCAGAGAGAATCGCCGCCGTAGCAGCGCCAACAGTTCCCGACATCGGCGTGAAAAGTCCCGCATTGGAACCCCAGTTCGTACCGGAAACGACAAGGTCAGGTGGTTCCTCAAGGATGGCTGTGAGACCTAAGAATACGCATGTGGCGGGCGTGGCATCAGCGTGATACTCGTTGCTGTCGTGTTGGGTAACGGTGATAAGGTCAAAGGTAACCGATGTGCTACTGCCGCTCAGGTTCGAATCCGGGGCAACGAGAGTGACGTTGTGACCTGCTGCTTCAAGGGCTTCTTTCAGCGTTTGAATTCCAACTGCGTCCCAGCCATCGTCATTGGTCAGTAAGATGTCCAGAGAGCCAGACCCGTTGGAAGCCACACATGGTGTGATCACCGAAAACGCCAGGAGCAGAGCCAAGATCCCTACCGACGAGAATAGCCCATTCGATAGCCTAATCCTTTTACTGTCATGTCCAGACATTCTTCTTCCTCCTTTTTGTGAAAAGTGTTCAGAACCTCAGTAATCCTCAGCAGAGAGGGCCCGCTCAAGGAGCATTCGGGTTCAAGATGTAGCCTTCACCAACAAAGGCCGCAGTAGGCGTCACAGCAGGACCACACACATCGCCTGGAAGCCCCAGGGCAGGATCCGAGGGGTCAAGTCCTGCCACGATGTCAAGGTTCAGCGTCTGTCCAGTAAGATCACCCGTTCCATGTGCAAGGATGTGGGCGTACATCAGAAAGCTGTGCCAGTGGCCACCGACTATGCCCTCCCAGGTTCCGTCAACGGACTCCGGATAGAGAGTGATCGTGCCGTGAAGACTCCCACTTCCTTTCTTGGTGTTCAGATCCGTGTCCATGACCCACAAGTCGTTTCCCGTCACTAACGGGTTATCCGACAGAACTGCATGGAGAGCGCCAACTCCTCTAAAGTGTGCAACGTTCCCCTTAAACCACACCTTCGCCGGCGGCGTGGACGCACAATTGGCGCCTACCACTTCAACCGGAGTCCGTATTGCACGCTCTGACAGGACCGTGGCCCCTGACAGCAGAAACACAATTCCGCATAGAATAGCCAGGTTTCTCATTTTGGTCTTCCTCCTTAGTCTCTTCCGACATCAGGGCCGGTCTCACTTAACCTCGAAGGCCTGGGTGTCTTTCAGGAATCGCTTAGAGTAATCGTGCAGCCGGCCCCTGATTCGGCAATGCCTCACACCAATAGCCGATAAGCCTTCCCTTCAAGCGATATCCCTCATAATGTGGGAGTGTCTCTGCAAAGTCGTTCGGAAACTGTTCAATTTCCGTTAAATTTTCATTCAACCGATGGTGCAATTGGAGTTACACTCTAGACAAAGGGAGACTGGGTGTGACATATCGCTTCGAAAGCTATGCACTCGAGCCAACGGAACGGCGCTTCCTGCACAAAGGCGAGGAAATAGTTCTCCGCCCTAAGACATTTCAAACGCTTCTCTATCTGATTGAACGCCGGGGCCATCTAGTGACCCGGACCGAACTACTTGACAACATTTGGCCGGAAGTGCACGTGGTTGACACAGTTGTCGCCCAATGCGTTGCTGAGATTCGCCAGGCCCTGGGAGATGCTGCACAGGACCCGAGTTTCATCCAATCGGTTCCTAAGGTGGGATACAGGTGGATTGCCAGAATCGAGGTTGACTCCAAGAGCGAAAATGAGAGAGAACCGATTTCCACTCGAGTTCCTCAGCCATCAATTGCCGTACTTGCATTCAAGGACATGAGTCCTGCAAAAGACCATGACTATTTCTGTGAAGGTATAGCTGAGGAGATCATTAATGCTTTGACCCGGGTTTCGGGACTGCATGTTGTTGCTCGAACGTCCGCCTTCTCCTTCAAAGGCAAGGGACTCGATATTTGCGAAATCGGACGAGCTCTCAAGGTTGAGAATGTCCTCGAGGGCAGCCTGCAGAAATCAGGGAACCGGCTGCGAATCGGAATCCAGCTGATCAATGCTAAAGATGGCTTTCACCTGTGGTCTGAGCGGTTTGAATGCGACACGGGTGATGTTTTTGACATCCAGGATCAAATCACTACACAGACTGTTGGAAAACTGAAGCTTGAGGTATTCGACAAACATGGAATGGGGCTGCACAGGCACGACACTAAGAATCCGGATGCATACATTCTGAACCTGAAGGGACGCTACCTTTTGTATCGGGAGACAATGGCGGATGTGCAGAAAGCGATTCCGCACTTCGAACAGGCAATTCTCATTGATCCTGACTACGCAGGTGCCCGTGCAGGTCTTTCGACATGTTGGGCAGCCCTGGGCTATTGGAATGCACGACCTGCCCCGGCAGCCTACCTGGAGGCGAAGAAGGCTGCCATCAGGGCTGTTGAATCAGACCCCGAGTCCGCCACCGCTCACGAAGCTCTGACTTTTGTAGCGTTGCTCAGTGATTGGGACTGGGAGACAGCTGATATGGGTACCCAGAGGGCCCTCGAGTTGAACCCTAACTCTGCCTCAGCCCACGTGTTCCGAGCCCTTTACTGCATGGCGGTGGGAAAGATGGAAGAGGCAATCGTTGAAGCGGCAAAGTCAGTGGAACTTGACCCTCTTTCGAACCAAGCCAATGCGTATCTGGCAATGTGTCTGGTACGCGCAGGCAAACTGCAACAGGCGGTTGACCAATTCGAGAAGACACTGGAACTGGAGCCAACCAGTGCGCGGAGCCGTATGTGGCTGGGACAGGCCTATGCCCTCGCCTCGAGATTCGATGAAGGCATAGCCGAAATTCAGGAGGCACTGGAGCAGTCTGATCACAATTCCCTGATCCTGGCCGGACTGGGGTGGGCTTACGGAATGGCCGGGCGGCAAACCGAGGCTCGGCAAATAGTAGAGGAGTTGAAGGAACGGTTTGAGCAAGAGTACCCGCGCCCCTACCTAATCGCCAAGGTCTACTCCGGATTGGGCGAGAAGGACCTG
>JAUVSF010000274.1 GCA_030597245.1 Acidobacteriota bacterium | reverse complement strand
GACCACGCCGGACTCTGGTTGCTGCCCATGAACTGCTGAATCGCAGGAGTCGGTGGACTGACGACCGTCCCGGACTCCAGATCCAGCTCAGCAGTGAAAACATCGATCTGATCTCTGCCAATTCCATAGTAAAACGTGCCATCGCGGGTAAAGCCAAGTGGTCGAATCAGTCCCGTATCTTTCTTGACCAGTCTCGCCGGTCCCTGTGATTGGCCATTCTGATCGACCGACAACATCCACATGCCCCAGTGGCCGGTCCGATCACTTGCAAAAAGGATTGACCGGCCGTCTGGTGCCCAACCCAAAACAAAATCGTTAGCTGGATGCGCTAGCAACGGAGTCACTTGCTGATCGTCAACAGCCAGCAAGAAGAGGTCATGATTGCTTGGATGCTCTCCCGCTGGGAAGTCGTAAACAACACGGCGCCCATCCGGCGATAGACTCACATTCATCGGGTAGCGCCAATCCAATTCCTTGAGTACCTGCAGGGAACCGTCAATAACCGAGATGAATCCAATCTTGACCTTTCGCGGAAGCCATCCCAAATGCATTAGAACGAGAATCTTTTTGCCGTCAGGCGACCATCCAAAAGGCCTGACGGACCACTGATCCTCGCCTCGGTAGAGATGTCGCTGACCCGTCCCATCAGTGTTGATCAAGCGTAGTTCGTACACGTTGATATACCAAGAGTATGCAATCTGTCGGCCATCCGGAGAAAAGACTGCTTCCTGTACGAACTCCTCGTCATCAGACCTACCACTGTCGTTTGTCAATCGCCGAACCTCTTCGGTGTCAAGATCACGAACGGCCAGTTCAGCATTGCCTTTCCGCCAGTCTGCATATGCGAAGCAGCGACCATCGGGTGAAGGAGCACCTCCCCAGATGTCAGCGCCCTCCCCCTCCAGGACTTGGCGAAAGGTTAACCCGTTAGCAGCTTCCACCAGTGGATTGGGCGGATTCAGGATGGGGCTGTACGTCAGGAACCAGGCCGCAAAAAGCACGGTCAGAACAGCTGCAAACACGGCCATGTTACGTCTTTGTTGATGCCTCCTCCCGAGCAATTCATCGGACTTTGGCCCACGCGCCATACGCCAGGCATCCAACTCGCGTGGGTAGGCGTAGACACTCCCCCGACGGCCTTCTCGATGCCGTCGGATGGGAAGGCCCTCCTCCTTTTCCCACCGCTGAGCAGTACGTTCGTCACGTTCCAGGTAGGCGCCAATCTCCTTCCAGGATTGTAACGGCCTGTCACCGGAATTAGCGATAGATTCGGATGACACGTTCTGGGTTCGTTTCTCGTCGTCCATAATGGTTCTTCCTCGGTATTTTGCCTCTGGACTTTAGCGTAGACCCCTTTCTCGTATTCCTGCAAGCGGCATAAGCCGACATTGACCGGTTTGACGGCTCATGCCGATTGAGAGTGTGTCCGCCCAAAGTCCTCACCAGTTGGCTGATGTGTCACCGGATGCATCCGAACCCTGAAAGGGCCCGGCTCCGTATGACCTTCCCTGGACCATGGATACGGAGCCCCTTGAGGAAGATGGCCTTCCCAGGCCGTCATGACAAGCTTATCTTCCGCGCCGGACACCCTTTCGTTCCAGATGGGGCCCCGGAAGGAAGATGACCGTCCAGGTCGTCACTGCGGAGCCGATTCCCATCATGACAAGCTGGAAGCTTATCTTCCGATCGGCTGCAAATGGGTTCCGTGGTGGCGGGAAGATGGCCTTCCCAGGCCGTCACTGCAAACCGACATGACAAGCTTATCTTCCGCCCGTCGTCAACCCTTTTTTGCATACGGATTCCCGGGATTCCAGAGGCTGTCGCAAGATCCCTCAACCCCGCCGAGGGCGGGGAAGAACCAAGCACCAGAGCTCAAATCCCAAAGAGGATTCCGGGAGACCTGCTGAAACGATGAAGGCCCACGTCATAGCTGAGATTTGAGGTTTGGAACTTGAGATTTCCTCCAGCAGGCTCCGCCTGCAGAACAGGGTATCCTTTTGCTGAAAATCTGTACCAGACCGGACCTTGAAGGCCGTATTCATCGAGCCTTGAAGGAAATCCCGATCTCGAACAAGAATAGAGTTACGGTCTATATCTTGACGATATCTTCTTTTCATGACATCATCATGACATGAGACGGAAGGTTAGCACTTTGTTAGAGGAAAATCTCTACCGACGAGTCAAGGTCGAGTCCGCGCGTCAGGGCAAGCAAATCTCCGCACTGATTGGTGAAGCCCTCGAACTTTATCTGAAACAAAACAACATCTCGGAGAGGGGCTTGAACGTCGTCTCGGAGAGTTGGGCAATTCTGAAGATGCCGGAGTCACGCGTCAAGAGGATAGTGCTGGAGGAGGGGGACTTCCTTGACGCTTGACGACATTCGGCGTGGCGAGAGAGTCTTCATCGATTCGACCATCTTCATCTATCACTTCACAGGGGTCTCGGACGAATGCCGGGCGTTCTTGGAACGCTGTGAGATCGGCGAGATAAAGGGAGTTTCGTCTGTGGTCGTACTCGCGGAGGTTGCACACCGGCTGATGATGATCGAGGCCGTGGCCGACAAACTCGTTTCGTGTGGCAACGTCGCCAAGAAATTGAGAGGCAAACCTCAGGTCGTCAAGAGACTCCAAGTCTGCCGGCAACAAGTAGAACGAATCCCCCTGATGGGCATCGAGGTCACTCCCTTCGACATGAGAGTGCTTCTTTTTTCAATGGAGCTCCAAGAGAACTACGGCCTCCTGGTGAACGATGCCCTCATTGCCGCCACGGCGATAGTTACGGGGGTTGAGACGATTGCGACGGCCGACAGCGACTTCAAGCGAGTGAAGGAACTGCACTGCCTCTCACCAACCGATATCGACGTGAGCAGCTGAATAGGATTCAGGATTCTGCTGCACGGATTCCCTATTCCTGAGTCCTGAATACCGAATCCTTCCTTTATCCATAGAATCCTCGTCACCGTCCGGTCTTGACTAGTGGCAGGAAGTCCTCCATCAACCAGAACTCGTTCTTGCCACCCGTATAGGCAACGAACGCAATCTTCTCTCCATCGGGTGACCAGCTGAAACCATGGTACATGGCGTCCGCCGGCAATCCCGTCTGCAACTCCGTTGAGCTACCCGTGTCGAGTTGTGCGACCCAGACCTTGGCCTCACCGTCATAGGGTCTGCCCGTGGTGAAGGCGATTCTGTCCCCACTCGGTGAGAATGCCAGTTCGCTATGCCTACCGTGCTTGATCTCACGCACGAGTACTTCCGGTGTCCCGCCCTGAACCGGCATCGCTTTGATTGTCTGGTCTGAGAAGAAAGCGATCCGTTTCCCGTCCGGTGAGAAAGCGATGGCTCCGGGGCCCACATCGTCCCCCGGGGATGTGATCGGCCTGGCTTCGCCACCCTCCGAAGGCATCATGTAGATTGCGCCCGAGTCACCCTCAGGTGATTCCCTGGTGAAAGCAATCCAGCGCCCATCGGGCGACCAGCAGGGATGACTTTCAACAGTCGGATCATGGGTCAAACGCATTGGCGGTCCGCTGGACAGGGGGACCGCCCACATGTCCACTCCCTCCTCTTGTTTGTACGGTTGCTGCCCCGCAGTAACGACGATCATCTGCCCATCCGGTGAGATGTCAAGACCACCGCCTGGTATCATGGAAACGAGGCGTCGTTCGGAGTGAACTGGCACGCCCACGGCAGCTCCCCCGGTAGAGGGTACGTGAAACAGCCATTCGGGGTGCCCATCGTCCTGCGGGCTGACCACCAACCTGTGGTAGATGCGCTCACCGTCCCGAGACCATCTCGGATACCAAACGATACCCTGCGGGCTGACTTGGACGGCCTTCCCTCCGGAACTCGTCACCGTGTAGAGAGCACCATGCTGCTCGGTCTCCATGAAGAGCCCGAGCTCGTCCTGCGGCGTCCAGCCCGCCAGCATTCGAACACTCATGCGGGGAAGTGCGATCTTAATCGGATCACCTTGGCTGGACACATCAGGGGATGCCGGCACCAGCCAGATTTCTCGGCTGACATTGCCGGGCCCCGGTTCATTGTGGACGGCGATCCACCGGCCGTCCGGCGACCACACCGGCCCTCGGAGCCGACCCTCTGCAGTTTCAAGCCTGACCGGAGTGCCGCCCGCTGCTGGGACAATCCAGAGGTCGCCATGGAAACGGGATCGCTTGCTATCTTCAGACCAATCTTCCCGCTCCCGGTAGCCGACGTAGGCAATGTACTTACCGTCCTGTGAATAGGCAGGCAGCCTGCTCCAGTTGAATGTCAACCGCTGTGGAGCCCCGCCGTCGGTTGGAACCGTGTAGATGTAACGGTCAACCGTCGTTTGCTGCTCGTGTAAACCGAGTTCCAGAGCTGAGAAGGCCAGTTGCTCTCCAGCAGGAGAAAGGCTCACACGGTAAGACCATGAGTGACCCCCTCGGGGTGGCAGAGGCACTAACTTCGGCTCTCCGCCACTGGTGGGGACGACATAAACCGTATCTTCGCCGGCAAATTCACCATTCACGGCGATCCATTCTCCATTCGCCGCCCATGAGAGCAGGTTTCCCGAACCCCACCCTCCCGGGACGTCAGCAATACGAGTGGGCTCACCCGCAATGTCCGGACTCACGTTCCCGCGTACGGGCACAATCCACAGACCGCCATCGGCGAAGAAGGCGAGCTCTCTGCCGTCCGGCGAGAACACTCCATTATCCGGTCTCCCCGGAATCTGGATTTTACGGAAACTGGGGTTTCCCCCCCGGGAAGAGACGGCACGGTCAATCTCGGCAAGACGATTTCGAGCCTCGGCCACTATGTCGGGCTGGTCAGCGAAGTCTCGCACCACGGCATCGTATGCCTCTCTGGCCCTCTCGTGCCCGAGCTTTTCGAAACAGAGGCCGATGTGCAGCTGTGCTTTCGCACTGATTAACCGCTGGTCAGGAAACTGCTTGAGAATCTCCTGGTACATTTCTATTGCAGAATCGAGTTCTCCTTCTGCCTCCTCCTGGTAGAGGGCTGCCTGGAAAAGCCGTTCGGCACTCTGGGCAAAGAAGCCGGGAGTCAAAAATGTGAAAGCCAGAAGCAGCGGACCGATTTTCAATTTTCGTAAAGACATGATGATTTCTCCTCTTGGAGAAACTCTATCGAGACCAGCCGGTAATTGAATGACGCTTCTGCAGAGTTATGTGAAGAGTCTGTGAAGTGCGACCCACTTGAACCGGCGCGGCGGTCTCCAGGCCCTGCTCCAGTTCGATTTCAGGTTCAGGCTTTCCGGGCAACCGTGGGTGATCCAGCGAGGCTGGTATCGGTTCCCTACCAGCGTACCCCGTTAGCCTACAAACTTATATCCCACTCCCCGGACTCCCTTAATATATCTGGGTTCGGATGGATCTCCCTCCAATTTCTTGCGCAAATGCGCGATATGAGTGTCTACTGTCCTCGGCATAACGTATTCGTCCTTTCCCCAAACGGCATCGAGGATGTCGTCCCGGCTCACAACCTCACCTCGATGGCGAGCCAGGAACTGCAGCAGTTCAAATTCGAGGGCCGTCAGATAGACGAGTTGGCCGCCTTTCCTGGCCTCATATTTCCTGAAGTCGATCTCAACATCTTCGAACTCGAGCCGGTCCAGTCCCTGGCGAAACGGGAACTTTCGCCGAAGCAGAGCCCTTATCCTCGCCAGGAGCTCCCGCGGACTGAAAGGCTTGGTCACGTAATCGTCGGCTCCCAGCTCCAGGCCCAGGACTGTATCGACTTCCTGGCTTTTTGCCGTCAACATTAGGATGGGGGTCAAGACGCCTTCCTGACGAAGTTTCTTGCAGATTTCGAACCCGTCCATTCTGGGGAGCATGATGTCCAGGATAACCAGGTCGCAGGCTTCCTCTTTGGCTCTTTCGAATCCATCAATGCCGTCTTTGGCTGTCACGACGTCATATCCTTCGAGTGTCAGATCGTCTTCCAAAGCCATCAAAATGGGCTCTTCGTCTTCGATGATCAAAATCCTGCTCATTGCCTCAATCCTCATTCTCCAGCGGCAGCCGAATCGAAAAGGTACTCCCTTTTCCAGGTTTACTCTCGACTAGAACGGTGCCTCCATGGGCTTCTGCGATCTGTTTGACCAGGGTCAGTCCAAGACCGCTTCCCCGGACGTTACGCGTCAACTGATCGCCTCCCCGATAGAAACGTTCGAAGACTCGATCAATCTCCTGAGGTTCGATCCCGATGCCGAAATCCTGGACGGAGATGACGAGTTGTTCTTGATTACTGTAGACGCGAACGACAACTTCTTTCTTGCCGGCAGAGTACTTGACGGCGTTGTCCAGCAGATTGTGGATGGCTTGGCTCAGGCTAGCTCGATCTGCCTGAATAGTAGGAAGCGCCTCCTGGCATTCCAGCCGAATCTCGTAGCCCTCGTGCTGTACTCTTTCCTGCGTGGCCGAAACGATTTCATGGAGGAGAGTGGGAATGTCGACCTGCTCATATTCGATATTCCTCTTTCCTTCCTCCATCCGGGCAAAATCCAGAATGTTCCCCACGAGCAGGGAAAGGCGCTCACTCTGCTCGACGAGAACATCGTAATAGCGTTGCCTTCGATCTTCCGAAGGGACTCTCTGATTCTGGAGCACGTCGGCGATTTGACGGATGGATGTTAATGGGCTCTTGAATTCAT
>JAUVSF010000138.1 GCA_030597245.1 Acidobacteriota bacterium | reverse complement strand
TAGTGAATAACCGGCTGGTGAAGCTGCTCGATCACTTCGACAATGCTCGAATCCTCGTTCTTGGGGATTTCATCTTGGACGAGTTTGTTTTCGGGGAGATTTCAAGAGTTTCTCGAGAGGCTCCCGTACTGATCTTGAAGTACCAGGAAACCAAGACTTGTCCCGGAGGCGGTGCGAACACGGTAGCCAATATAGCCGCCCTGGGTGCCAAAGTGACCCCGGTAGGCGTGACAGGGGACGACGAGTGTGCCGAGCAACTACTTACACTCTGGCCGGACGAAGGAGTCGAAAAGAGATTCGTTATCCGAGACGGTGGCGTCCGGACTACTCGCAAAGTCCGGATACTCGCCGGCTCTTTCCATTCTTACCAGCAGCAGGTCGTCAGGCTCGACTACGAAAGTGCTCCTGCCCTCAATCAACCGCTCGAGCAGAGAGTCCTCGATTCGTTGCGGAGGGTGCTGCCTGACGCTGACGCACTCGTCATCTCCGATTACAGTCTGGGGAATCTCACGCCGGCGGTGCGCCGGGAGGCAATTCGTTTCGCTCGGGAATTGTCGATCCCGGTCATCGTTGATTCTCGTGACAATCCCCATAAGTATCCCGGGGCAACAACCGTCACTCCCAACATCACCGAAGTAGAGAAGACACTCGATGTCAAGATCGGCAGAGACCTCGATAAGCTTGAGAGCGTCGGTCGCGAAATTTTGCAGAAATGGGATGTGCGTACTCTGCTAGTGACTCGTGGCAAGCTGGGACTATCCCTGATAGGCCCTGATCAGACGACACATATCGAGGCACACGGGGGTGCGGAGGCTGTGGACGTAACCGGAGCCGGAGACACCGTGGCCGCCACTTATGCCACGGCGCTGGCAAGTGGTGCTCCCTACGACGAAGCCGCCCGGCTGGCAAACATCGCGGGCGGGCTCGTGGTTATGAAGAAAGGAACAGCAACGGTCTCGCAGGAGGAACTCAGAAGAACAATGACAAATGACAAATGACAAGTGTCAAATGTCAAATGCCAAATACGGAACGGCGAACGACGAATGACGAACGACAAACGACAAACAGGGACGGGTGATTGAGTCCCGCCCGTGGCCAAGGACAAATGTCAAGTGGCAAATAGGCTCTGGAGAGTCCCGCCTTGCGGGACGGCATGAATCCCGCGGGCCTCGGGAATGACGGACGGCGAATGCGGAACATGGGCGCAACACATGAGGGGTTTGGTCTGAAACCGTGAACAAGGTAGTGACAATCGACGAAGCTGCGGAGATCGCGGCTCGAAGAAAAGCAGAAGGAAAAACGATTGTTCTTACCAACGGTTGCTTTGACCTACTTCATGTAGGTCACATTCGGTACCTCGAGGCAGCTGACAAAGAGGGCGACGTGTTGATCGTGGCTCTGAATTCCGATGACTCGGTTCGAAGCTTGAAGGGGCCTTCGAGGCCTGTCATGGGTGAGGGGGAGAGAGCCGAAATCCTGTCCGCCCTCTCCTGCGTTGATTACATTGTGATCTTCGATGACGCTACAGTCGATCGTGTCATCGAACGAGTCCTGCCCTCGGTCCATGCCAAGGGAACCGACTATACGGAAGAATCCGTTCCGGAGCGGGAAACCCTTGCCCGAGTCGGAGGGCGTGTTGCTATCGTGGGAGATCCGAAGGATCACTCTACGAAAGACTTTCTCAAGAGAATCAGAGAGCTGTAAGCAGTGAGGATCCTGATTGTTCGACTTGGTTCCCTGGGCGATGTAGTGCACACGGTCCCAGCTCAGCAATACCTGGCAAAACGGTACCCCGAATCGGAGATCCACTGGCTGGTAGAACCTCCCTATGATCAACTCCTTGACCACGTCCCGAATATCGAAAAGATCTGGAAAGCCGACACCAGGCGCTGGAGGGAAAATCTCACTTCCACTTCCCTTTCCGAAGCCTGGTCTCTACTTGGGGAACTCAGGGCTGAACGTTTTGACCTCGCCATCGACTTCCAGGGTTTGGTTAAGTCGGCGCTCCTCAGCCGATTGACGGGCGCCAGGCGGGTCACGGGACTCGAACGGAAGTGGCTGCGCGAACCCCTGGCCGCCTGGTTCTACACCGAGTCAACACAGATCGAGGACGGGAACCGGCACCACATCGATTACCTGCTGGACCTCGCGGATCCCCCTCGGTTTCGAGGTCAAGCTTCCGCTGATATGCCACTGGCGATTCCTACCGAAGCGACCGACTACGTTGTCGAGCACTTGGAACGATTGCACGCAAACAACCCTATCCTGCTCAATCCGGGAGCCGGCTGGGAAACGAAGCTGTGGCCGACCGAGCGGTTTGCCCGCCTCGGCCAAATGGTCCAGGAGAAACTTGGCATTCCCATAATCATCACCTATGGGCCGGCCGAGCAGAATCTGGTCGATCTGGTTCGGGAGCAAACACTCCCGGATCCTCTCAAGGCGTTTCCCACCGACCTGCTGCAACTGGCCGCACTGTGCCGCAGATCGCGGCTCATGGTAGCTGGGGATACCGGCCCCTTACATCTAGCGGTGGCACTCGGACTGCCTACTGTCGCTCTCCTTGGACCGGCTCTCCCATGGCGAACAGGACCCTTTAATCGATCGGACGTGATTATTCAACATGAACGCCCGTGCCCCCATCCTTACAAAAGATCCTGTCGTGAGCATTTCTGCATGGATATCAGCGTCGAACGAGTCTTCGCTGGAATCATCGAACGCCTGGGTGTTGAGGCTTGAGGCTTGGGGTCTCGGGGTCTCGGGGTCTCGGGGTCTCGGGTAGGGATTATCCTGCCCATCATGTTCCTGATGTCAAGTCTAAAACCAACGGGAATTCGAGATCCGATGCCTCGGTCTTTAACTTTGCGCCCTTTGCGTTCTTCGCGTGAAGTAAATTCCTCTCACGCAAAGCCGCCAGGCCAGCAAGAACACCGCCCCTTCGTCGTTCCTCCTTCACCGATAACCGTTGACCGATCACCGATAACCGTCCCCGGCCGAGACTCCCAACGACAAAAGTCGGTAGAATCATGACAGGTAGCTCAACAAGCTCATAACAAAAATGGAATCGAAAACCGAAAGCAATACCAGATCAACTCTCGTACAAAGGGCCCGGGTTCCGCTTGGGTTTCTGTTTGGGTTTATCTTCCTTGTTTTCTCGAAGCCGACTCCGTCGTCGCTAGTGGCGGGGGCAGTGATCGCGGGAACCGGTTTGGCGATCCGACTCTGGGCTGCGGGCTGCCTGAGGAAACAGAAGGAACTCTGCCTGACAGGTCCCTACTGCTGGACTCGAAATCCACTCTATCTGGGTTCGTTCGTCATGGGTATCGGGTTCTGCCTGGCGTCTGCCCAAATCTGGTTGCTGGCCCTCTTCCTTCCTCTCTTCGTGGTTGTGTACGCCCCCGTGATCAGGCGAGAGCAGTTCGAACTCCATCAAGCCTACGGTAAGAGCTATGGAGACTATATGGAAAAAGTCCCAGCGTTTTTTCCGACTCTCGGCGCGGTTCATGAAACTGGATCCAATACATTCAGCTGGCAACAGGTTTTCAAGAACCGCGAATACAATGCCGTTCTGGGCTTTCTCGCTCTCTGCGGGGCCCTGTTAATCAAGGTCTTTTACCAGCCATGAGGAAACGGTGGCTGGTGGCCGGAATCTTGGGCCTCCTCTCAGTCTCGACGGCAATAGGTCCACCTCAGGATGATCAGGGGTTTACGGATCTTCTACCCGAAGATGTCGAGTTTGCGCCACCCTTTGAAAGTGGAGAGGAACTTCGCTACGAACTGTTCTGGAAACCGGTGTTTTTCCTCCCCTCCCTGAAAGCGGGTGAAGTACGGCTTCGCCTGGAGAACTCCAGTCTCGATGGAGTGGACACATTCAAGATCAGAGGCTGGGCAACTTCCGACGGAGCCCTCACGAGTCTTACCGGACTGAAGGTTGAGAATTACTACGAGTCCGAGATTGATCGTAGTAACTTCCGGTCGTACCGGATACTGCAGAAATTCAGGCAGGGAAAACGTCAAAGGGATTTGCTGCTCGTTTTCGATTACTCAAAGAAGCTGACACGGGTCAGGGAAACCGATGTCAGATCTGACCCTCCGAGGGTACTGCGCAACGGGCCCAAGCCGGGCATACCAGCCCCGGCCGTCGATGTTCTATCGGTCTTCTATGTGGCTCGACTCCGCACGATGAAGCCAGGTGATCGCTTCATCCTCTATCTGAATGAGCGAGGCAGCTTCCGCAAGGTAAGAGTGGTTGCCGAAAAAATGGAAACTGTTGAAACACCTGTGGGCAGTTTCCCTTCCATCAAGTTAAGTACCACTGGAGGCCTATTCAGACAGGGAGGTGACTTAAGAATCTGGTACTCGACAGATGACCTGAGGATTCCCACCAAGTTTGAAGGAGACCTCAAGCTGGGGAAGGTCTATGGCCGGCTGATCCGAGTCGCGACCCCACGTATGACCAAAAGTATCATCAAAGTTAAATAGGCTAGGTCAAGTGTGCGAATCACCACAAATCTCCGGTATCAACACCCTGACCGAACCTCTGCGCCTTTGCGTCTTTGCGTGAAACCTTTGCACCTTCGCGCCTTTGCGCCTTGGCGTGAAACCTCTGCACCTTTGCGGCTTGGCGTGAAACACCCCCCACTATTTCCCAGAAGTGCTACAATTTGATCGAGGTCAAGTAGAGTAGGTGATCGCCGTCCCGCACCATCGGCGCGGGAGGGAGGAAAGTCCGAACACCTCAGGGCAGCGTGCTTCCTAACGGGAAGGGGGGGTAACCCCACGGAAAGTGCCACAGAAAACAAACCGCCCCGTTTGCGGGGTAAGGGTGAAAAGGTGGGGTAAGAGCCCACCGCTTCGATGGTGACACCGAAGGCACGGTAAACCCCACGCGGTGCAAGACCAAATAGACTCCGCAGAGGCCGGCCCGGCCTGTCATCCATTCGTGGAGAATGCGGAGCGGGTAGGTCGCTTGAGAACCGGGGCAACCCGGTTCCTAGAGGAATGATCACCACCCCGCCCTAGGCGGGGGTACAGAATTCGGCTTATCGCTCTGCTTGCCCTCCAACGGGAGGTCTCCTCAATTTTTGTGGGCCACTCGCCGAGAATAGGATGGAGACTGGTCGTTAGATCAGAACCGTCGGTTTAGAACCGCAGCCTTGGGCGATGATTATCAACCGTAGAGAGTTCACTGGTATTGCCTCTTCCCTTCCCTTCATTCCCGGAGGAGTCTCCTTTACCTCCGACGAATCAGGAGGACTGACCGATGTCTCCGGCCTCAAGGTGGGCCACTTCACCGATTCCAGACGGCCGACGGGTTGTACCGTTATCCTGAGTGAGGCGGGTGCTGTCGCTGGAGTGGATGTCAGAGGCTCTGCTCCAGGAACGCGCGAAACCGACCTGCTCGATCCCGTGAACACCGTCCACAGGGTTCACGCCATCGTGCTGTCCGGGGGCAGTGCGTTCGGCCTCGATGCCGCCGGTGGCGCTGTTCAGTACCTGGAGGAAAAGGGCATCGGGTATCAGACTTCGGTCGCAAAGGTCCCGATCGTTCCGGCTGCCATACTTTTCGACCTGGCCGTCGGGGATAGCTCGACACGCCCCGATCGAAAGGCCGGCTATCAGGCATGCCTTAACGCGACAGACGGGAAAATTGAAGAAGGGAATGTGGGCGCTGGAACCGGCGCCACTGTCGGCAAGATCTTTGGAATGACGTATGCCATGAAGGGTGGCCTCGGCACAGCGAGTATTCAAGTTGAGGGGTTGGTTGTCGCTGCGTTAGCAGCCGTCAATTGTGTAGGCGATGTAACAGACCCGCGGGATGGAACTATTCTTGCCGGAGCGAGGAACCAGGAAAAGAACGCCTTCGCGGACACGACTTCGGTTCTGAAGACTAAGTTACGAGGCGGGCAGCCCCAAAAGTCTGAAAATACTACACTTGCTGTGGTAGCAACCAATGCCGCATTTGGGAAGTCGGAAATGACCAAGATTGCTCAGATGAGTCATGACGGGTTTGCACGTGCCATCAGACCGGTTCACCTGCCTTTCGACGGAGACACAGTTTTTTCCCTCTCCACCGGTAGTTTTGAAGGCGCCAATCTTGCCCAGGTCGGTTCTCTCGCCGCTGAAGTGACGGCTTTGGCGATAGTGAGAGCCATTCTGGCTGCTGCGAGTCTACCGAACCTCCCCGCCCACCGTGATTTCCTCAAACATGTGAAGTCTAAATCGTAAATCTTGGTGCTTCTTCTTGGTGCCCTTGGTGCCTTGGTGGTTAACTCTTTGAACGCATACCTACTCGTATTGATCCTCTACGGGCTTGTCCTCATCCTCCTGGGGGCCTTTCTCTCTCGAAAGGTGAGAACCGCCGCGGACTTCTTCGTAGCAGATCGAAAGCTAAACGGCCGTCTTCTTTTCTCAACGGTACTCGCCGCAAATATCGGAGCTGGATCGACCGTCGGAGCCGCCGGACTCGCATATGCCATTGGTCTTTCGGCCTGGTGGTGGGTTGGTTCGGCTGCGATAGGAACACTGATACTGGCCTGGACCGTCGGCCCAAAGATACGAGATCTTGCAGCTAAACATGGATTCCTAACAGTTGGAGATTTCCTCGAGTATCGCTACGGGACTTCTGTCCGGGTAGTTGTATCGGTTCTCCTCTGGCTGGGGACTCTGGCGATTCTCGCGGGCCAGTTGATAGCCTTCGCCTGGATCCTCGAAGTTGTCGCCGGGACTTCCAAACCGACCGGCTGCCTGCTGGGAGGGGTCGTCGTCATTGTTTACTTCTCTTTGGGAGGGCTCAAGGGCACGGCCCGAGTCAACATGCTTCAGCTGGCGGTCAAGGCGATCGGCTTCCTGATCTGTGTACCGGTTGCATTGGCAGCGGTTGGGGGCTGGAGCGGCTTAGAGCACAAGCTCCTGACAGATGCAGCGCATGATCCGGCCTATCTGGATATTACCGGCATCGGCTGGGTCAGGATTTTCTCGTATGTAGCCTTGCTTGCCCCGTCGTTCATCGTCTCCCCCGGCCTTCTCCAGAAGATCTATGGAGCTCGTGATTCTCGAACTGTGCGACTGGCCATGGGCGCCAACGGGCTGGTCTTGCTGTGCTTTTCCTTTTTTCCAGTGATCCTCGGAATGGTAGCAGCCGCTACATTTCCGGATCTTCTCCATCGGGAACTTGCGCTGCCCATGGTGATTACCGAACTACTTCCTTTCTGGTTGGGAGCGGTTCTGCTTGCAGCGGTTTTCTCCGCAGAGGTCAGTTCGGCGGATGCCATTCTGTTCATGCTGTCAACTTCACTTGGAAAGGATCTTTACAAGCGCTTCGTTAATCCCGACGCCGATGACAGGACAATGCTTCGAATCAGCCGTCGGATCACCGTTGCAGCTGGAATTCTTGGAGTTGCAGCAGCCCTGGCCTTGGAATCTGTGATTTCAGCCTTAGAGGTTTTTTATGGGTTGCTTTCCGTAGCCCTGTTTGCTCCGCTGGTCGTTGGGCTCTACCGAAAGACACCGGGGCTCAAGGGTTGTCTGGCTGCCGTGACCATATCAGTCCCATCGGCGGCAGTTTTCCATTTACTGACCTCTGGACACGGTATCTGGATTCTGTCTCCAACCGCATTCGGGATCGCAGTATCTTTCGCAACTCTGCTGGTTGCGCTGCTTCCAGGGAAACAGAAGCCGGTCTTCCCCACCAGATCGAAATTCGGTTAGAATGGGGCCTCTCCGCAGTTCAAGCGGGGCCAAGGTGGGGACGTAGCTCAGCCCGGCAGAGCGCCTGAATCGCACTCAGGAGGTCGAGGGTTCGAATCCCTTCGTCTCCACCAGCTCATCTTTTTCATTTGCAGCAGTTTGCTGGATCAACCCAAGATGACATGCGCTACTCTAACAAGCGAGGGGATTTAATGACGAAACAGGAAACGATCGGTCTGCGGGCGGCTTCTTTTGCCCTGTTCCTCTGCCTTTTTTGGGGCGGGCTCACGCCAGGGCTGAAGATCGCCCTGGAAGGAGTCCCTCCGATTGCGGTTGCCGGTTGGCGTTTCCTGCTGGGTTTGATCGTGATCTGGCTATGGGCTGTTGCCAAGCGAGTCACTCTAAGGCTGCCCCGGGGTCAGTGGCTCCCTCTCCTCATATTTGCCCTCATTTTCGTCGTTCAAATCGGCGCAATCAATATCGGGACCCAGAAAACCTCCGCCAACTATGCTGTCATTCTCTTGAGCACCTCCCCACTGTTTGTAGCAGTCCTTGCTCATCTGTTTCTCCACGGTGACAGACTCAGCCTACGGAAGTTAGCGGGACTGCTGTTGGCCTTTCTGGGAGTGGCCTCCATTTTCCTGGAAACCCCTCCTATCCGGGAAATGCTGATGGGTAACCTACTCTCAGTATTGAGTGGATTTCTCCTGGCTATCATCTATGTGTATGGGAAGTTCCTGCTGAGGACTCTGACCGCAATTCAGATTGTGTTCTGGGAGATGACGTTCGGGGTTCCTCTCTTTTTCATCCTGAGTGCTTTGCTCGAGCCGAGTGAAAGACATGTCACAGTTCCCGTTGCCCTGAGCATCTTCTACCAGGGAGCCTTGGTAGCTGGTTTCTGTTTCGTAAGCTGGATGAAACTGCTCAAGAGGCATCCTGCCAGCAAACTGACTGCGTTTCAGTTCAGTATTCCGGTCTTCGGTGTAATCCTGAGCTGGTTGCTTCTCGGCGAACCGATCACCCTCCGTCTGGTGCTTGGTGTGGCAGGTGTTGCCGCGGGAATCATCCTGGTATCCAGTGACCGCTCATCCGATCAGCTGGGCGAACATTAACTCTTCGTTCATCCAAGGCCCAAATTGTCCTCAGGAGGTCCAAAATGCGCCGAAACCGTGAAAATCAACTTCCACTCGCTCCCGTTTGGCCCAGCCTTCAACTCGGCCAGGAGCTCGATCGCGCCCCACAGGCCGACAATGAACTCCCGCCAGTTGCAGAGGTCTCGGGAGCTCGGAGCTTGGCAAGATTAGCCACCAAATCACTAAAGCACCAGGAATTCGTTGTGATTTGGCGACCTAGTGGTTAAACCCACGCCCCAGGGCCCCTTTCGCCAGGGTCTGTGGGAGTTGAGATATTGAGTTCATTGAATCGACCTTGCTTGGAATCTGGTACTTGGGAGTTGGGAATTGGGAGTTGGGAGTTGGGCGTGTTGGCCTTAATTGTTACGCGGTCCAGTGAATCTCCAGCAGATGGAGGGAACCTACGGTCTGACTGCACGCCGGCATCTGGCCTCCTCCGTCGCTCTTCGAGCTATGGAGGACAGGTTCCACCTTCGCTCTTCGAGCTACGGAGGACAGGTCTTGACCGCATCCGGCATCCGGTATCCGGCATCTGGTACCTGGTAACTGCCCTCCGGCCTCTACCACGATTGGCTCGTCTCCCTGTTTCGACTTGACCGGATTCAGACTTGTGCGTAGGATGCCCACATCGTATCACCGTCGTTCCGGTCCTTGAGAGTACGGGATTCGGTTCATTGGGCGGTCTTTATGGCGAGGAGGAACGTTATGATTTTAAGAAGCCTTGTGATCTCCCTGTTCTCAACCCTGCTTATCGCATCTCCACTGCTGGCGCAGCACACCGTTCAGTCAGCGAAGTCAATTCACGACCAGCAAGAAAAACATCGAAAGGATGTGCTCAAGGAGTTGTGGTCATGTGCGTCTCGTCAGACGGTGTTTGACTTCATTACGTTCCACCTAAGTGGGCCCGTCGTCCAGTTGACAGGCTTCACGATCAATGGTGCTTACAAGAACGAAGCCCAAAAGAGAATTGAGAACCTCAAGTGGGTGACGCACGTGGTCAACGAAGTCGAGTTTTTGCCGGTCGAGCCGGGAGCACAGGAGATGCGCTCGGGCGCTCTGGCGATTCTCCAACGG
>JAUVSF010000382.1 GCA_030597245.1 Acidobacteriota bacterium | reverse complement strand
TTTGCCCTGCCGGTTTTCGTCGATACCGACGTCGATACTCAGCAGATCGATCCTACGAAGCTGGAAGCTGCGATAGGCCCCAACACTCGCTGTATCCTTCCAGTCCATCTAGGTGGAAATGTTGCCAATATGGGAGAAGTGATGAAGGTCGCCGGGCAACACGGCATTCCAGTGGTCGAAGACGCCTGCCAGGCTCACTTTGCAGAGTGGAATGGTCAGAAGGTGGGAACCATCGGGGATATCGGGTGCTTCAGCTTCCAGGCGTCGAAGATTCTCCCATGTGGAGAAGGGGGTGCCATTGTCACGAATCGAGACGACCTCTATGACCGCGTTCACTCTTTTCAAAACAACGGCCGGGACCGACTCACCGGAACCAGGGAAGGTTACCAGCACCAGGGAACCAATCTTAGAATGACCGAGTTTCAGGCAGCGCTGCTGATGGCTCAGTTAACGCGCTTCGAAGAGCAGTGCATCAGAAGAGAGCAGAACGCACGCTTGATGACATCACTCTTGAAGGAAGTACCGGGCGTCGAACCTGCGAGTATGTACAAGAATTGTACGCGAAACACTTACTATATCTATATGGCCAGATACGATTCTCGCCATTTCGCTGGTTTGACACGGTCTGGGTTCCTTCGAGCGCTTCGTCGTGAGGGGATACCCTGTGGTGCCGGGTATCGACCGTTGAACAAAGAACCTTTTCTCGAAAAGACATTCAACTCGAGACCTTACAAACGGCTCTATTCGCCGGAACGTATGACGCGTTACCGGGAACAAAATAAGTGCCCGGCGAACGATGAGCTTTGCGAGCAAGGGCTGTTCTTCTCACAGCGCTCCCTCCTGGGCAGTGAACAGGACATCAGCCAGATTGTGGGGGCGATCGAGCGGATTCAGGTTCATGCTTCGGAGATAGCCCGGGTTACTTGATTTTCGACGGGAGTTCCACGGGGGAGATTCTTTCCGAGATGACTAAAGCGAGCCGTTCCGACGTCACACGGCTTCTCAGATCGTGGGGTTCGGGCAACAAAGAAGCCTTCGACGAACTCATTCCTATCGTCTATGACGAGCTCCATCGTCTGGCCCACATATACATCGCCAGAGAACGCGCCGAAATCCTGCTGGACACGACCGCGCTGATCAATGAGGCCTACATGAGACTTGTCGGTCTGAACGAGCTGGAGTGGCAGGATCGTTCCCACTTCTTCGCAGTTTCTGCACGACAAATGCGTCGCATCCTGGTGGATTATGCGCGCAGACGTACGGCAAAGAAAAGAGGAGGAAGTGTTCTACGGGTGACGCTGGACGAGGGACTCCTCGGAAATAACGAACAGGACGTAGACTTGATGATGCTGGACGAGGCCCTCGCGACTCTTTCCACTTTCGACGAGAGGAAGTCTCGCGTGGTTGAGTTGCGTTTCTTCGGAGGAATGAGTGTCGAAGAAACGGCTGTTGCCCTGAATGTGTCGAAGGATACAGTCTTCCGGGACTGGCGACTCGCGAAATCATGGCTATTGAGAGAGATGTCGGAGGAATAAGAGGTCTTGGGTCTTGGAGTCTTGGGTCTTGAGTTCGAACTTCGCACTTCGAACTTCACACTTCGAACTTCACAGGTCTCACGTCTCGGGTTTCAGGTTCCTTTGTCTCAAAGTCTTGGGTCTGGGGGCTTGGGGTTTTGAGTCTTGGGGGGCTCGGGGATCGGTGGAGGATGACCTTCCAGGTCGTCTCTTGGGAAACGGGGTTCCGAAGGCTCGGGGAGCGGCGGAGGATGACCTTCCAGGTCGTCTCTTGAACTACGAAAGGTCATTCCGCGCGCAAGGAATCGAAGCATGAAACGGTGGTCACAAGTTGAGAGGCTGTTCAATCAGATGCTGGGACTCCCGCCCTCGGAAAGGAAGGCCTTTCTGGAGAAGGCATGCTCACGGGACGAGGACCTTAAGAACGAGGTCGAATCTCTCCTCGAATACCATCAACGAGCGGAGAGCTTCATAGAAATTCCTGCGATGGAGTTGGAAGCACGGGAACTTGCTCGGGAAAAGCTGGAGGATGTCAGTGGCCGGCAGATTGGCCCCTACGTGTTGATCTCGCTGATCGGCATCGGCGGGATGGCCAGTGTCTACAGAGCACGTGATAAGCGGTCGGACGAGCCGGTGGCACTCAAGCTTCTTCCTCGGGGCCTCACGGCGGACCAGTATCGCCTCCGTCGCTTCAACCGCGAGGCTAAAGCTCTGAAGAGACTGGCACATAAGAACATCGCTAAGTTCTACGAGGCCGGGGAGTCGAACGGGCAAAACTACATCGCTATGGAACTGGTGGAGGGAAGAAACCTCGAGGAAGTGGTTCACAATGATCGGCTGAGCCAGGCTCAGATCCTGAGAATCGCGATTCAAGTGGTTGAGGCCCTGAAGAGTGCTCATGCACACAAGATCATGCATCGAGACATAAAACCCTCGAATCTGATTATTGGAGAATCTGGGGAAGTCACGATGCTCGACTTCGGGTTGGCGAAGGCACTTACGGAATCGGGTGTGTCCTCAAAGTTTGACCTTAGTCTGGAATCGTTGACCAGGACGGGCACTGTCGTGGGTACGGTTGATTACATGAGTCCCGAACAGATCAGAGGAGGTGAAGTGGATCACCGCACTGATCTGTTTGCAGTCGGGGTCATGATCTATCAGATGTCAACTGGCCGGCTCCCTTTCCATGGGAAGAGCTACGGCGACACGATCCGACGAATCCTCGACGAGCCACCAGGTCGCATGCCTCGGGTGGGTAGCGACTCCTCCCAAGGTGACCTGGAGAGAATAGTGCTTACCTGCCTGCGGAAGGACCCGTCGAACCGGTACCAGTCGGCAGAAGAACTTCTACAGGATTTGCGGATCGCTGCAGGAGAGGAGTCGGATCCCGTTGAAGGTGGTTCCGGTCCCTGGGGAGAAGGTAAGAGGAAGTTCTATTGGGTCTTCGCAGCCGCGGTTCTGCTCACACTTCTGGTTCTTTGGATAGTCTATTCGGGTTGAGCCACGAGTCTGCCTTGTATCCATTGCTCTTTGCGTTCTTTGCGCCTTGGCGTGAGACAGTTTCTTTCACGCAAAGCCGCCAAGTTCGCCAAGGTGGAAGATGCGTGGCAGAAGAAACAGACTTCCCAAAGAAAGCTCCCATTGGGTACCATTGATCGATGCTCAAGAAGCTCAGGGATCAGGACAAACAGGCGATACGCTTCGTCTTGCTCTTCTTCGTTTTCGTGATCGGCTTCAATTTACTGATGGAAATCTCCTGGGTTCAAGAGAACCTGGTGCTGCCATACACAACCGCTATTGCCAAGGTTAGCGCAGTGCTGCTGGGCCTCTTCGAAAGCAGTATTCAGGTGTCCGGAACCATCATTCGCAGCGAATCGTTTGCCGTTGACATCCGCAGAGGTTGTGACGGTGTTATCGCGACAATTATCCTGGTCTCGGCATGTCTTGCTTTTCCTTTAACCTGGAGGCAGCGAGCATCCGGTGCGCTGTTGGGCTATCTCCTTATTCAGATACTGAATTTGGTCCGGATCGTCGGCCTGTTTCTCCTGGGCGGTGCTGGAGCAGTTCAGCTTTTTGATTTTTTCCACACCTATGTTTCGCAGTTTTTCGTCATTGCTCTCACCATGGTTTTTTGGATCTACTGGATCGGAAGACAGAAGACCTACTCCCACTGAGCGGATTGGGCTGTTCATTTTGTTCGGGTTCTTCCTGTTCTGGGTTGTCTGGTTGGGTTTCAAGCTCGTTGAGCCGGCTTATTGCCGATTCATCGCCCTGGGGTCCGACCTCTATTTCATGGTTGAAGGTAAGCCTATCCAGTTCAGAGTAGAGGGGACTCAGATCTTTTTTCGCTCCAGGTCACTGCCATCATTTGAAGCGGACGTCGATACTCACAGGATCACTTCTAACTTCGTGTTCCTCCTGACCCTCTTCCTGGCCACCCCTGGAATGAGTCTGAGAAACAGGGCTGCCAGGCTCGCCATCGCCTTGGCCCTCCTCTATCTGACCCACGTGGCGTTCATGATCACCAAGGTAGAAGTCAGCCTGGTAACCGTAGAACACCCTTTGGCGGGGACACCCTGGCTCTGGAAAACAGTTGACAAGTCCCTCGAAGTCTCGGGGAAGACCTTTTTCCCGATACTGATTTGGTTGCCAATGGCGCTGAGCTATATGCTGGGGGATTTTGACAAGCGCCCCTCAAGAAGACCGACCAAGGTACCCGGCCGAAACGAACCCTGTTCGTGTGGTAGCGGCAAGAAGTATAAACACTGCTGCGGAAGATAAGTCTAACCACCAGGACACCAAGAGCACCAAGAATTCTTGGTGTCCTTTGTGTCTTGCTGGTGAATCCCCTAGATTTCCTGCCGGCGATAGAACCTGCCAATCCCAAACAGCGTCAAGAGTGCAAACAGGAGCATGATTCCCCACTCGCTTAGAGTCGGAATCTCTTCAACGGGTGGAGGCAGCACCGAAGGATCCAGACTCACCGAAGCGCTTGCCGAACTCGTCACAGGAAGACCTTGCGGGGAGTCTCCCGACACCGAGGCATTGTTCACAATCGGGCCGGGTAGATCACCGTTAACCACCGTGTAATTCGCTGTTCCAGTCACAGTCGCGCCCGGAGCCAGAGTCGTGGGTGAAACTGAGATCGGCCCCAAAAGGTCATCCGTCAGCACAATGTTGTTGATGGTAACGTTCCCGGTGTTGGTAACGACATACGTGTAGACGATCGTCTCTCCCACATGAGCCGTTGTGATGCTGGGCGTCTTAGTGAGGCTCAATCCAGGCTGCTCGATCGCGGTAACCGTTTCACTGTCCGTTGGCGATGTATTCGTGCCGTCAGTTGCGGAGGCCACATTCGTGATCGACCCTGAATCCAAATCTGCTTGCGTAACCGTATAGGTGCCCGAACAAGTGATGAAATCTCCTGGAGCCAGTCCGGATGAAGTATCAGGACAGTTCACAGCAGAGATCAGATCATCGTCTACCGTGATATCGAAGAGTGTCGAATCTCCCGTGTTCGTAACTTCGTAACTGTAGTCAATCGTTTCACCCACCTGCGAGTGTGTGGACTGACCAGTGGACTTGCTGATGGTGAGAGCTGCATTTGCCGAAGATGAGAC
>JAUVSF010000718.1 GCA_030597245.1 Acidobacteriota bacterium | reverse complement strand
GCTGGTCTTGACGGTTGCGGTGGCCCTCAATAGAATCCGAACTACACAATTGAAAGGAGCACGCTATGAACCGCCGTCAATTTGGAACAACGAGTATCGTCGCAGCCCTTGGTGCCTCATCAACAGCTCGGACTGAGGCTGCAGGTTCTGCGGCTAGTTACTATGAGTTGCGAAGATACCAACTCCGTCGGGATTTCGACACCTCCCATCTCCACAGTTTCGTTGAAAACGATTTCATTCCCGCCATGAAAAGTCGCGGCGTTGGACCGATTGGCTGCTTCGGGATTTCGACAGGCAAACATAGTCCGTCACTGATTGTGCTGATTCCGTACAAGTCGCTTTCCGAAATAGTCACGAATACCGAATTGGCTGCCAAATCGGATACCTTTGCTGGGAAATGGAAGTCCTTCGAAACAAAACAGATGCCTTACGTGCGTTACGAATCTGCCCTGTTGAAAGCCTTTGCCGGCCATCCCGGCATCGAGGTTCCAAAGAGAAAGGACAGCAGTCATCTGTTTGAACTTCGCACTTACGAATCGAAGAATGCCGTCGCTTCGGCAGCGAAGATTGACATGTTTAATGAGGAGGAAATCAAGATCTTCCGAGACTGCGGAATGACACCGGTTTTTTTTGGTGAGGGAGTTTTCGCGAACAGACTCCCTCACCTTACCTACATGCTGGCTTTCGAAGACTCAGCTCACAGAGAGGCTGCGTGGAAGAAGTTTGGCTCCAATAAGGACTGGAACCGAATCAAGAATGACCCTCGTTGGCTGGATACGGTGTCGGTCATCGATTCATCGTTCCTCAGAGCAACCGGGTACTCAGAGATCAGGTAGAAGAATGGCCCGGGGGTCTGAGTTTAGCTCTCAACTTCGCGCATAACCCGGACAACAACTTCGAAGTGCAAGTCGGCTCGTGTTCTTACTTCTGATGATCTCTCTCACCTCGAATCAGGCTGAACAGCTTGCGCCTTCGCCCCGGGGTGGCTGAGAACCGGATGGTTCAACACTTCGGTCCTGGGGTGAATGGTGCTCCAGGTGTACCAGAAGGTGTCGAAACCGGTCATCCTGCTCAGTGACGGGGTATCGTCGCCAAGGAAGCCCCCGGTTTCCGGACTGAAGGCCCGTCCGGATGCCTGGTGCAACCACCTCCCCTGCTCAAACTCAAAACCTCTCTCATCCGAACGAAAGGCAATCGTGGAGTAATAAACCTCACTGGAAAAGGGCCGGTAAAGGAAAACATGGACATCATCAATCTTGAAGACAGTCCCTCCTTCGCTTACCCGGAAGGGGACGGCGTAGCGTTTACCATCCAGCTCAAAAGCAAAGATCTCTTGCTTGGTTTCCAGTCTCCCATCGAGGGCCTCAGCACCCCTGAATCCCTCATCAGAGGTCATGTAGTCGTCATATGCATTCTTCGGGTAGTCTTCTCGCCCTTCTACAGACAGCACGAGAGTCTCCGGATATCTCTTAACCCAGTCCTTCCACTGTATTTTCGAAGCCACCGGAAGCTCTACCAAAGGATTCCCTTCCAACTCCCCGGCAATCGCCTTGCCCTCTATAATGGACCAGTAGGTATCAGTTTCCTTGTCCTGCATCACAAGCGAGGCGTTAAGAAGTCCCCCCGAGGCCTCAAAATTGAGCGCCCTGCCCTGGTACTCGCGGCTGTACACGACAGCCGTATTGGCCAGCGGTCACCAAACTGCTGCGACCGCCTGGCCGGCGATGACGTCGTTCACGACTTCATGGTGGTTAAGCAGACTCAAGCTATAGGCTCTGGCCTGTCCCTCGATCACGACACCAAGCACCCATGAGTCCTCAGCCACTTCCGCTTCTCCTGCCGGCAAGAACTCAGGTTTGTCTATCGAGGCAATCTTCCCTCTTTCCAGAACTCGTTCGAAACCGGGTGGAGGTGAAGCCTCGTCGTTTACTCCCGTATTCTGCCCCCAGACACAGGGACCCGTCACCGCCAAAGCGGGTAGTATGAAACTCGAGAAACACTTTCTGATCGACAACAACACATACTCCTTCACTGAACAACTTTACGTGTCTTTTGCGCCTCCCTCATAGGAAAAAGGCCTTCCGAAGCGGACCCTATCCTAAGCAGAGATCACACCTATCACCAGCCTACAACAAACAACCAATTCACTACTGTTTGAATCGAGACAGAGACTGCCCAACGCACCCAAATTCGAAGCTCGAAGCTCGAAATTCGAAACAAATCTCAAGCTCGAATATCTAAGGACTGAAACAGGCTTTCGCCGATAACCTATTTATAAACAGTCACTTTGCGGCGTTTAGACCTTAGACCTTCTAATTTCTAGCTTGTTTCGAGCTTCGGATTTCGAGCTTC
>JAUVSF010000381.1 GCA_030597245.1 Acidobacteriota bacterium | reverse complement strand
TCCCATCTGACCATGGATGACTGCCGTCAGTTGGTCAAGTCCTCTGGATCAATTGGAGCCAACTATATTGAAGCCAATGACAGCCTGAGTCGGAAAGATCTTCGGATGAGGATCAAGATTTGCCGGAAAGAAGTAAAAGAAACTGGATACTGGCTTCGATTGATCGATCCCGGGGACAAAGGATTAGAGACAGAGCGCAGCCTTCTTCTGGATGAGTCAACGCAACTGATGAAGATCTTCGGGTCTATTCTTCGAAACACTCGATCCAGCGAGAACGAAGCCCGCTGACTCTGATTCGGATTTCGTGCTTCGAGCTTCGTGCTTCCCACCGAAGGTGGGCTGTGCCCGCGTCGATCCAACTCAGTACAACTCAGGCCAAGATAGAGTCAGTTTGTGGACCGTTCCAAAGCAAATGTCTCCACGACCTGCTAACGAATCTGAATTGCCACTTTCAAACCAACGATTTAGCATAGAAAATAACTTAAGGACGTCACCATGATAGATACACTCGGACAGAAGAACCGAATAAAGAAGTCCTTGTTTCGTATTGTGGTCGCCCTCGGACTCCTCATCGCAGTATTTTATGGATTGGTTATCGGATATTTTAGGTGGAATGAGAATTCCATCGCGTTTGTCGGAGCCGATCTCGACGGAGAAGAGCGTTTAGTCATCAGTGGTAGACTCTCGGTGCCGTTTGATACGACTCGGGTGACGACCGATGATGGTGTGAGTATCCTCCTTTTAGAGAGTCGATTGGTCGAGGCACCTGAGGCTCCATGGATCATCTACTTCTACGGACAGGGGGGGAGAGTCGCTGACGGGATGGGCTGTGCCATGTACGATCTTTTCCGTAGTGTAGATCTGAACGTGCTCACCTTGGATTACCGAGGTTACGGCGCTTCTGAGAAGAGACAGCCAACGGAGGCAGGGATCTACTCCGACGCGCGAGCGGCAGGGCGATACCTCACTGAGACCCGGGGTGTACCGGTTAGCAGAGTGGTCCTCTACGGCTACTCGCTGGGCGGCGCGGTTGCGATACAACTGGCGACAGAGATGGCCCCGGCTGGCCTAATTACGGAAGGCGTTTTCACCTCGTCTCAGGCGTGGGGCAGTTTCCATTACCCATGGATACCCATGCCCGCAGAAGTGAGAAGGCTGATGATTCGAAACCGCTTTGAGAATCTCGAAAAGGCAAAGTCCCTATCTCTCCCGTGGCTTCTGTTTCATGGGCGCCAAGATGAGATGGTACCGTTTTCACACGCTGAGGCGCTTGCTGGAACCAAGGCAGGCGTGAGGCGCCTGATACCTCTGGAGTGCGGGCACGAGGATGCCCTCGAAGTCGAGGGTGAACGGATGGAGAGAGCTCTAAATGAGTTCGTCGGTGAATTATTTGGCCTCGACCTTGACACCGCCAGTTAGACAGGATCTGAACCTCCGTAGGCTCCATTATGAAGCACGATGGACCCCGTAAGGTCAAAATTCTCAGCCGACTCTTGAACTCCTTGAGAAGGAGACTTTAGGCGGTAGAATAGCCCGAGGTTTCGACCGATCTGTGCCGGTGGTTTGACGGCTTCTGCAGACTCGATTAGATGGCCGGGCGTACCATTCCCTGAGCAGTGATCCTGTTGAATGGACGGGGTTGTGGTTAGGCGGCTTTCCGATAATAGTATCTGAGCGTGCCGCCGAGCCGATTCCTACACTCCATATCTCCCTTCGGTCTCCCCACTTCATCACTCGGATCAATGAGGCGATTGTCAAGGCCCTGATGATTACGCTCTCGGTGAAAGTGCTCACTGAACTCTCTTAAAGCACGACGTAAGGAACCCTCACCGAAGAAGATCATACGATTCAGGCACTCCGACTTGAGCGATACGAACAACCAATTCGACAATCCGCTGTCGAATCCGCGGCCGACCCACGGAGCGGCGTCTGTCGGAGTAGTCCCATTTGCGGGTGATCAGTTCCCGATGCCGGCGCAGTAAGGTGTCGGGTGTGGCCACGGAGATGAGTTGCTTTAGAACCCTTCGGCTTAATATCTTGCCTTTGACAGCCAGGCGCCGCCGCTGGTCGTCATTAAGCAGGATGCGGTGCTTGCCGAGTTTCTCCCTCAATATCTGGTTCTCTGTTGGCAGATAGTCAATCGCGTCTTGCTGATTTGCCAGGATCCACAAAAGACATTGATTCACGCGAAGGCGCTCCCAACCAGACTGGAAACAGGTTCCAGCAAAGATGTTCTAGAGGCCTGCGCAGGAAGTGTCGTAAGTAGAACCATGCTGGCATCGTGGCGAGGATCAGCCCAACAGAGCGTTCCCGTTGAGCCGGAATGTCCGAACGTTTCGGGAGAGCAAAACTCGCACAGATTGTCTGACTGCACCATGAACCCCAGACCCCAGGGCGTGTCCAACCCGAGATTCTGATTGGTTATCATTTCCCCGGCCGTTGTCATTCTCAGGAGCGAACCGTCGGGATGCAGGAAATAGCGCAGAAAACGTTCGAGATCGGCGCCGTTGGAATGGGCCCCGCCCCAAGGTGCGCCGAGGTCTCGCCAGTAGTGACTATTCCAGTTCCAGCTCAGGTTATCAGCGCCTCCTCCATATAGCCCGGGAGCTTCTTCCACTTGGCTTTGAGCAGTTTCCTCGATTTTGAGATGACCGAGCCCGAGTTCGCTATTTCGCATTCCCAAAGGAAGAAAGAGCTCTTCTCGAAGGTAGTTACGGAGTGGCTGTTGGGTAATCCTCTGCACAACCTCGCCCGCCAGCAGGAAACCCATGCTCTGGTACCGGACTTTTTGACCCGGTTCAAACAAGAGAGGCGTACGTATTGCCCGCTCGACAAATTCCTCGAGAGGAGCGTGCCGCTTCCGCAACTCGATATTCTCCGGAAGTTGGTCGGGCAACCCAGAGGTGTGTGTGAGCAGGTGACGTACCGTGATCAGTTTCCGGTCACCTTCGGTGAACTCAGGAATAAATTTCCGGACAGGATCCGAGAGCTGCACTTCCCCTCTATCTGCCAGGAGCATGACTCCTGCCGCAGTCAAAGGCTTGGTGATGGAAGCGATCAGGAAGATGGTACCAGGGGAGGCTTCTCCAACGGCTTGCCTGACGGAGAATTCACCACGGCGCACATGAAGCGAAGCGGCACGTAGCATTCCGCTCTGTACAGAGGAGTCAAGCAGCCGTTTCGCTTCTTCCAATGTAGCTTCTGATGGTGGGGCGGCTTGTGCCGCCAATGTAGTCACTGCACCCAGAAGTCCCTGTAAAAACGATCTTCTCTCCAGGTTTTTTCTGTCCATTGCTTTTCTCTTGGGTTCCTTCAACCTATAGTATCAGGGCATATCGGCGTCGTCCTCGCCGTTGACCACTTTGGATAGTCTATGAATCAGAAGCCTAATCAAGTTCCGTTGATAAGAGAACCTCCTGTTGGTTTGCTGGCGACTGCCCGCTGTCTGGGTCCAGGATTCATTCTTTCGGCTGCAATTGTGGGCTCTGGAGAGTTGATCGCCACTACAGCACTGGGCGCGAAAGCAGGTTTCACTCTTCTTTGGGTAATCTTGCTTGGTTGTCTAATCAAAGTTGCAGTGCAACTGGAGTATGGGCGGTACTGCATATTGCGGGGCAAGCCTTCCTTTCAGGCTTGGGACGAAGGGCGTACTGGAAGGATTTGGGGGCTGCACTGGTCGATCTGGGTTGCCTTCCTGTTCATCGTTTCCATGTTCATTGGTTTGGCCGGCGTCATGGGAGCTGCAGCTCAGGTAGGTCACTCGATCATACCCGAGATTTCGCTGAAGATGTGGGTGCTGTTGCTGGTCTTGGCCATTGCCTTTCCTGTGTTCCAAGGGAAGTATCGGATTGTGGAAGTCGCTGCCACCGCCTTCAATCTGGTGTTTGTTGCTGCCATTGCGTACTGCGTTTTTGCAGTTCAGAAGACGGAGTATGCATTCAACCTTGGAGACCTGACAGAAGGGTTGAAGTTTGAAATTCCACCCGAAGCGCTTGCCCTCGCGATTGGAGCATTCGGAATCACAGGTGTCGGTGCTGCTGAGATTTTTACTTATCCCTATTGGTGCATGGAGAAGGGATACGCACTTTGGACGGGTGCTGCCGACAGCTCGTCAGACTGGGCTCGTCGCGCCAAGGGATGGATCCGGGTGATGACCATAGATGCTTGCGTAGCCATGGTGGTTTACACCTTGACTACCTGCGCTTTCTATATTCTCGGAGCATCAGTCCTGCGCGTTCAGGAGAGGCTGGCAGACGGCAATCAGCTCATTGACCAGCTCTCGGTCATCTTCACGGAAGTCCTGGGGCCGGAAGCTTGGTTCATCTTCATGGTTGGTGCTTTTGCCGTACTCTTCTCCACAGTCTTTTCTAATGCGGCTGGTTACTCACGACTGTGGGCCGACTTCTTCGCCGTCTCAGGAGTCATCCAGCCGGAAAGCGTCAAACAACGAAGGCGAGCGATTGCAGTGATGGCCTGGCTTTTACCGATTGTCTGGGGTCTTGTTTACATTGGTTTCCAGAAGCCACTGATTCTGGTCATTTTCATGTGGATCTCAAACTCGCTTTTCTTGTTGGTCGTGGCTTACAAGGCGATTGTCTTTCATTACAGCGGCCCAGATCGCCGGATGTTTCCCAGCCTCCGATACGATGTTTTTCTTTGGGTTAGTGTTCTCTCCATCGTCTTGCTCAGCTTCTGGGCTTTGTACGAGAGCTTAGCAGCCAATTCTTAGTTTAGATCGCTTAGGAATCCGCGGAAAGCCAAGGGGAATTGGCTTGTTATATATCTCGTGATCAGGGCCAAATCCTCCCGAAGGGTTGTGCCTACATTGTGTCCGCGTAGATCCAACTCCAGCTCACTCAGGCCAAGATAGCGGGCGATTTACGAGACGGTCCACGAAGTGCGTGTACTACATCTTCTGCCTGATAATTCCGGGTGGAAAACGATGCCATTTGTAGCTGCCTGTCATGCCCCGATTGTCACTGGTTCCGCTGACTGCGGGTCAACTTGACAATGCCGGGCTGGGTCTTAGTGGTCACCTGAAAATCACTGTCTAATTGTCTTCCCAGGGACCGGGACGGCCGGTTTTTTTCTTCCAGAGCTCCCTTCCGACGTTGTCTAGGAAGGGCAAAGCAGCTTCGGCTACCTCG
>JAUVSF010000603.1 GCA_030597245.1 Acidobacteriota bacterium | reverse complement strand
AGGCAGTAGCCACACCGCTAGTGGAAACAAATCCACGGTGGCCGGAGGCGTTATCAATAGAGCTAGTGGTTACTCCTCTACAATTGGCGGAGGCTCGTTGAACACCGCTAGTGGAGACCTCTCTACAGTGGCCGGAGGCAAGGAAAACACTGCAAGTAATTGGTACTCTACAGTAGCCGGAGGAAACAATAACACCGCCAGTGGTAAATACAGCTTTGCCGCCGGACATTCTGCCAAAGCAAACCATCAAGGCACCTTTGTATGGGCCGATTCTTGGGGATTTGCCAGTACCGGTGAGAATCAGTTTCTGATCCGAGCTACTGGCGGCGTGGGGATTGGAAGTAATAATCCCGACGCCGCCTTGACTATTCAGGGCAACAATACCAACGCCGGAACCATGCGACTCAAACCGCACTCTACCAAAGGAGCGACCATGTCACATGTGCACTATGGCAGCAAGGGTGACTGGTATATCCGCTCGGCCGCGACTGACGGAAAAGTGATCCTCCAGGATTCCGGCGGCAGGGTTGGAATAGGCACAACCAGCCCTGCGGGTAAGCTAGATGTCAACGGAAAAATCTATCAGAGAGGCGGCGAGATTCATGCCGACTACGTCTTCGAACCCGATTTCACCCTAGAGACCATCGAAGAACACTCCAAACAAATGTGGGCAGAAAAGCATCTCCCTGCTGTACCTCCACGTCAGGTGGATGAAAACGGTAATGAAGTACTGGAAATGGGTGCTCACCGCCGGGGAATGCTGGAAGAACTCGAAAAAGCACACATTTACATTGAGCAACTGCATTTCATGCTGAAAGACTTGAGAATTCGGCTGGCAAGACTAGAGGGCAAGGACGACTGAATCAGGATCAGATCCATAGGCTTGTGACTTGCACGACAAGCTGCTGGAACCTGAGGGCGAGTTTCACGAGCCGACTCCCTCGAGATCGTCCGCCTTGAACTCTGAGAGGTCGCCATAAACGGCGTCGGCAGCAGTCAGGTCCTGCTCCGGAACCCCATCCCTTCGCAGAGCGATGCAGAACATGCCGGCCCTCTTCGCCGCCACGACACCCACCGAAGAGTCCTCAAACACAAGGCACCTCTCAGGCGGCAATTCCAGCCGTGTTGCGGCTGCTTGAAAACAGGCAGGGTCAGGTTTCCCGGGAAAGTAGTCATCTGCACCTAAATAGAAGTCCAGGCAAGAACCGATCTCCAGATACTCAATCGCCTCGGCAATCTCCCAACGAAGCGAACCTGAGACAATGGCAACCCGGTGGTTGCGAGCCAAGTCCCGCAGCAGATTGACAGAGCCCGGGATTCGAATGTCGCGTTCCGCCTTCAATTCATCGAAGTGCCTGCGCACGACCACTCCCATGGATTCGATGTTGGCGTAAGCCGTTGGGAAACGCACCCTCGCCTCCAGGAAGATGTCCTTCCACCCCTTACCGTAGACCAACTCCACCGACTGAGCCTGGTTCAGATGGCATCCTTGATCGGCTAATGCCCGTTTTACCGCCTCGACGTAAATCACCTCAGAATCCATCAAGGTCCCATCGAGGTCAAAAAGAAAAGCTTCTATAACTGCCACAACATTGCTCCCTGCGTCCCAACTCTTAGCCGTTTCTTAATAGATTGCCAAGTTTGAGCAGAACCGTGCCTCTTGTCAATCAAAGTAGAACCAGGGACATCGTGGCCTGAGGCGAACACCTCATAACGAACGGCAAGAAACCGGATAATCCAGGCTAACGTTTCGTATTCGTTTAGCATAAAATCCCCTGCCAGGAGGAAACGGGAATGAGATTTAGAAGAGTCTTGACAACGCTGGCAGTCGTCGCAACCACATTCGTCGCTGGGCAAGCCCAGATTCTGGAGAACCCCCTCCTCAATCTGGCAAAGATCAACACAGATGCCAGAAGCAAGCGGGTCAGTTCCTATGACCGTTCGGGCGGGAACAACGACAGAATGGAGAAGATTCAGGACGGCGAACGCAGGACCCTTTTCGAGGTGTCGGGGGCAGGAATGATCAACCATATCTGGATCACGATCGCTCCTCCGCCCCCGGACCTCAGTCGTAACGACATTATCCTGCGAATGTACTGGGACGGAAGCCGGCAACCCTGCGTTGAAAGCCCGATCGGGCCGTTTTTCGGCCAGGGTTGGGATGAAAGCTACAATTTTGCGTCACTTCCACTGGCGGCAGGACCCAGAGAAGGCAGGGCCCTCGTAAGTTACTTCACGATGCCCTTCTCAGACGGGGCAAGAATTGAAATCGAGAATGATACCGGCCAGACAATCAACGCCTTCTACTACTACATCGATTATGTGGAAGTCGATGAACTGCCCGGGAACATGGGTAGATTTCATGCCTGGTACAACAAAGAAGTGACCGAGGCATTATCTGAGGGTGAAAACGAATGGAGTGTTCTGGGACCTCAGGGCAAAAACACAACCGGGGCAGATAACTTTTTGATAGCCGATATCGAAGGAAAAGGTCATTACGTAGGAGTCAACTATTACGTGCACTCGCCCAGCCCCATGTGGTATGGCGAAGGAGATGACATGTTCTTCATTGATGGGGAGCAGTGGCCGTCTTCTCTACACGGAACAGGGACCGAAGACTACTTCAATACGTCCTGGAGTCCCAAGGCGCTCTTTTCGCATCCCTTCTACGGCTATGGCCGGGTCAATGACGACATCGGCTGGCTGGGAAGAACCCACGTTTACCGATTCCACATCACAGACCCGATATATTTCCAGGAGTCCCTCCGCTTCAGCATCGAGCATGGACACAACAACAACCTGACACTGGACATGGCTACCGTTGCCTATTGGTACCAGAATGAACCGCACAAACGATTCCCTCCACTGCTTGACAGGGAAGGGAGGAAGCCACAACCTTTCATCGGCGTCGTTGACATTCACCGCTGGCGCCACGAGTGGAGACAGAATACAGGGAGCGGCAAACAACTTTGGGGGAACGAGACCAGCCCAGAATGACAGACAGCAAGGAGAGGGATTCTGGTGGTCAGCTAAGCGGAATCTTCTCCATCGAGAAAGGAAAGAAAATGGAGCTCAAACGCTTGCGTCGCGTCCGAGGCGGGGTCTGGCTCCTTCCGCTGTTCTTGCCCTGGCTCGTGCTGGCACCGCTCCTGGCCACTGACTATCGAATTCAAGCGCGGCT
>JAUVSF010000054.1 GCA_030597245.1 Acidobacteriota bacterium | reverse complement strand
ATCTGTGCGAATTCATCGCTGCTGTGCGTGACGCTATCGGTTGGGATGCGCCTCTGGCGGCCGACCATTTCGGACGCTTATCGGTTAAGGACTGCATCCGGTACGCGAGGGCCTTCGAGCCTTACCAGTTGGCATGGGCGGAGGATTTCATCGATTGGAGAAACTGGCAGGGGTACAAAGCGATTCGGAATGCCACGACGACTCCAATCCTCACAGGGGAAGACACTTTCGGACTTGAAGAAGGTTTCAAACCCCTTATCGATAACCGAGCAGTCGATGTGATCCACCCGGACCCGGAGACCTCGGGAGCTCTGATTGAGACCAAGCGAATTGCCGATTACGCGGACCAGCACGGCATCCCAACTGCGGTCCACTTCGCGGGCTCACCTGTGGGAAGTATGGCGAGTGTTCACATGGCCTCTACCATTCGGAACTTTGTGGCTATGGAGAATCACGCGGTCGATATGCCCTGGTGGGATGACCTGGTCACTGGCCCTTCCAAGCCTATCATTCAGAATGGCTATATCCCGGTTCCAGACTCCCCAGGTCTGGGAGTCGAACTTAACGAAGATGTGGTCAAGGAACATCTCCGTTATCCAGGCTATTTCGAACCGACCCCGATGTACGATGACTTCATCGTCTCCGGTTATCACCGTGTGGGCCCCTGGCCCCACTATGACGAGGATGGCAACTGGGTAAATAAGATTACGTATTAGCCCGCATTCCTAACCAGTCGCGAAAGAAGTCCTGGGAAACATCTTTGAAGGCGTTTTCGAACCTCAGATAACTAATCAAGGGCCAGGCTAAGCGTCTTGACGAGGTAGTGGGAGAAGGAGCAAGATTGCTCTGGGACGAGGGGAATCGTGGAAGGGGAGATTCACGTGCGCTTTTCGATGACGGGCAGCCTAAGCATTCTGATGCTTTCTTCCATCCCAATGGCTGCTATGGCCCAGGCTGAAAAAGAGACCGAACACATCCGGCTTGCGAGTGAACCTGCTCTCTTGGAAAGCAAGCATGCAGCAGCCCCCGATGAATGGGGTTACTGGATAATTGGGAGCTAAATGAAACACAGGCTTGTCTTGCATTTATATTTAGGATATCGTATATCCCTTATATAGGAAATTGCATGCTGACCCAAACATCTGAACTGGCAATCAAGACACTGATTTTCCTTGCTGTACAAGGTCAAGGAAAGCCCTTGTCTCCAAGGCGAATCGCATTGTCAATGGACTGTTCACCATCTTACCTGGCCAAAACCGTAGGGCATCTCGTGCGGACAGGAGTGCTTCGATCCATTCGGGGTTCCGCGGGTGGAGTACTCCTGGCAAAGGCCCCTCAGGAAATAACTCTGCTCGAAGTCGTTGAAGCATGCCAGGGACTGATCACGGCGCAGTACTGTGATGGGCCAGACGAGGCGACCAACCTGTGTTCCTTTCATCGCGCCATGGCGGAATTGCATGAGGCGGTGACCGGGATTCTTACAGATTGGACATTGGAGGATCTGCTTCGCTGTCCTGCCAGTCCTGATGCTCCTGATCACGAATGCAGAATGCTCTTTTCCGGGTGTGAGGACTTTTGCGAAACTACGGCACACCTTGAGGGAGAGACGCAAGAAGCGCACTGATGACGATGGCTGAATCCAACCGGACCGCAAAGTTCAAGGCACAGTTCAGGGAACTCACCTGGTACCGTGAGAACGTCCCGTGCATGCAGGCATGCCCGGTGCACACAGACTCAGGCCGATATGTCCAATTGATTGCTGAAGACAGACTCGAAGAGGCGTTTCTGGTCGCCCGTTCGCCGAATCCCCTGGCCTCGGTCTGCGGGCGCGTTTGCGCCGCTCCTTGTGAAGATGCCTGCCGCCGGGGTTGGATCGACGAAGCCGTGACGATACGCCCCCTCAAGCGGTTTGTGACTGAGCGTTACGGGGCGGAGTCGGCCCAGCCCGACTCTTATCGCACCATGCTCGAGGATACACCTGGAGATGGACGTCTTCCCGGCGACCAGCGACCATGGAGCATGTCTGAACTTGCCCGTTCATCCCGTGCTAGTGAGGTCACCGGAAGGAAGGTGGCCGTCGTTGGCAGCGGACCGGCCGGCCTTGCCTGCGCCCATGATCTTGCACTTCTCGGACACGAGGTTACTGTGTTCGAAGCTCTATCCGAAACCGGCGGCATGCTCCGCTACGGAATTCCGGAGTACCGTTTACCGCGGGGCGTGATTGAGCGTGAAGTGGCTCTAATCGAGCGTTTCGGCGTGAAGTTCCGTACCGGCACTGCCTTGACTGCAGAGTACGGATTGCAACACCTGCGCAACCAGGGTTTCGAAGCGTTTTTTCTCTCGGTAGGAGCCATGCAGGGCCGTGAACTCAACATTCCTGGGGCGGACAAGGATGGAGTTGTCAAGGCGGTCGACTACTTACTCAACCTCAACCGTGGCTACCGAGTAGACCTGGGTAAGAAGGTGATTGTCATCGGGGGTGGGGCAGTGGCCTTCGACGCTGCCCGTAGTGCCGTACGTGAGTTCTACAATCCGATGGAGGAAATCGAGATGACCGCCGAAGCGGTCGCGGGACAGCCCGCCATGGATGCGGCTCGAGGTGCCATCCGCTCCGGGGCGTCAGAAGTACACGTGGTTTCCCTCGAATCTATGGATGAACTTCCCGCCTCCCGAACCATCCAAGGCCAGGACGAATTGCACGAGGCCGTCGAGGAAGGGATAGAGCTGCACCCCTCATTGGGTCCTCAGGCGATCCTGGGAGATGGACCTGTTTCAGGCGTGGAATTCGCGGCTGTAACTCGTGTGTTTGATGAGGATGGACGCTTTAATCCGACGTTCGACAAGTCTAAGACCGTGATTATTGAGGCAGACTCTGTGATCCTTGCAATTGGTCAGCGAGCAGACTTCAGTTTCCTGAGTGAAGGCGACGGAGTAGAGCTGACCCCGGCCGGGACTGTAAGGATCGATCCTGATACCCTCGCAACCACCGCTCCCGGCGTCTTTGCAGGGGGTGACGCTGCCTTCGGACCGCGCATCGCAATCGAAGCGGTGGCAAATGGCAAACAGGCCGCACAATCCATTCATACGTATCTGGGCGGAGCAGAACCTAAAACGCAGTTTCGAGTCGAGATTCAGTCGGTCCCAGCTGAGCAGTACCAAATGCCGGCCGGTTATGAGAAGGAGCGCAGGCAATCTGCCCCGACCGTCGAACTCGACCGGAGAACCGGGATCACCGAGGTCGAAAACATCATGGGTGAGGAGGAAGCGCGTCGCCAGGCAGAGCGCTGCCTCTTGTGTCATGTCGATACGATCTACGATCCAAGTCTCTGCGTCCTCTGCAACCGCTGCGCTGATGTCTGCCCCGAAAAGTGCCTTACGTTCGTACCGATCGAGCAGGTGGAAATGCCCGAGGATCAGCTCGAACGGGCCCTTGAGCACTATGGTCACGATCCGCAGCAGCCGATGACCGTTCTGCTCAAAGACGATACGGCTTGTATCCGATGCGGTCTGTGTGCCATTCGCTGCCCGACCGATGCAATAACCATGGAACGATTTGAATTCGTCGAGTCCGCACAGTGGACCGAGGTAGATTCCAAGGAGTGAAAAATAGCAAGATGCAGCCCAATACCCGTCGAAGTTTCTTAGTGCGACTGACAGGTTTCCTGGTAGCCGGCGGCGCCTTGGTGGCAAGCTGGCCTCTCTTCCGTTCGCTGATCCCCAATGTCCTGTACGAGCCTCCCAGGCGGTTTACGGTTGGCGATCCGAACCGGATCCAACAAGGTGTGACTTTCCTCGATGAACAGCGTGTTTTTCTTTTCCGTGAAGCGAACAGTTTTCACGTCATTTCGGGGATCTGCACCCATTTGGGCTGCACGGTAAAGTTCGCGCGCTTTGGCCGACAGCAGGAGAAGACCGTACGCGCGTTTAGTTTCACCGCTCTCGGTGAATTTCACTGCCCTTGTCATGGGTCCAAATTTCACGGTGAAGGGACTAATTATGCCGGTCCGGCACCACAGCCACTGAAGTGGTATCGGCTGGAGGTTTCACCTGCCGACGGCGAACTGATTGTTGACCTCGATCGGGAGGTCGATCGCGATTTCAGACTGGTGGTCTAAATGAACCTACAACCACTCAAATCAATGATCCAAGACCATTTGCGACCGTGGCGACCCGAGTCAAGTCGCGAGGCTGGAAGCGGGATCGTATCGAACTTCCTGCTCCACTGGTTTCCCAACAGAGTCTCCCTCAAGAGCTATAAATTCTCGTACTCCTGGTATTTAGGAACAGTCTCGTTTGTACTGTTTCTCATCTTGGGGATCACAGGGGTTATCCTGATGTTTCTCTACGTGCCGTCGGTGGAGCGAGCTTACTGGAGCATCAAAGATCTCGACTTTGCCGTCAGCTTCGGATGGTTCTTACGCCGTGTTCATCGCGTTTGTGCCCATTTGATGGTGGTGGCGGTTTTCCTGCACATGTTCCGAGTGTTTCTGACGGGCTCCTACAAAGCAGGCAAGATCGTGCACTCCTGGCGCAACTATAACTGGGTACTCGGCGTTGTCCTGCTGGCGCTCACCTTGCTGCTTAGCTTCACGGGCTACCTCCTGCCCTGGGACCAACTCGCTTTTTGGGCCATTACGGTAGGTACGAACATTGCCGCAGCTGTACCGGTTTTCGGGGAACAGCTTCGCCAGGTTCTGCTCGGCGGAACCATTATCGGTCAACCGACACTAATCCGTTTCTATGTACTGCACTGTGCTCTGCTACCGGTCGCCCTGCTCGGAATCACGTTCTGGCACCTGTGGCGAATCCGCAAAGATGGAGGCTTGGCGGTGATCGAGCAGGTGCGCTCTGAGGTCCAGAACCAGCAACCAACGGCACCGAAGAAATTCAAGACGTATAGCATTCTCGGCATCGCCGGCGGCACGTCGGTGCAGGTTTCTGATCCGACAACACTCAACACTGACAACTCGGTCCCGTCAACCCCATTCCTGACCGTTCGCCTGTTGGGCGTGACGCTAGCCACTCTGGCTCTCTCTTTGATTCTGTCCCTTATCTTTGCAGCGCCTCTCGAGCAGGCTGCCAACCCCGACGTGACGCCCAACCCAGCCAAGGCGCCGTGGTATTTCCTTGGCTTACAGGAAATGGTCGGGTACTCGACATTGATGGGCGGCGTCATTATTCCAGGTTTGGTGATCTTTGGACTAGCCCTCATCCCATTCCTGGACAAAGAGCAAGAGGGCATAGGGAAGTGGTTCACCGATAAGTCCGGACTCCGGTGGGGAACCTTCGGGTTTGCTTATGGCACGGTCATAACCGTTCTGGTCCTGGCCATTGCAATTCTCTTCCCAATGCGATCGGTGTTTCCCGGGATTGAGAGCCAACTCTTTTTTGACTTTGTTAACCCGGCGACGATGCAGATCTTAATGTTTGCTGCGCTCTACTTTGCGGTTTTGAAGAAGACATCATCGACTCGCTATGCAGCCATTGCTACCTTTTGCGCCTTCATTGTTGCCTTTGTTCTGATGACATACACAGGAACCGCTCTCCGCGGCCCTGACTGGGACTTCTTCTGGCCCTGGCAACCATGGCCGGAGCATCCGAGCACCTTGTGAGGAACCGATGATCAAGAAAATCGGCAAGACCGAGATCATATTTGTCCTGGTAGCCAGCGTACTTACTCTGGCTGCAGCTGTGGCTGCCATCTTCGTTGACACGGTACCCGAGTGGGCTTTTTACCAGTCTGAGTTTCGTTGGATTCTGGAAGAAGAGGTGGGTGAGCTCGATCCAGCCCAGATCCCTTCAGGTGTCCAGCAGATCTGGGTACCCGAGCTAAAGAAGGTCGATCGCTGTACAACCTGCCACCTCGGTCTCGGCTGGAAAGGTCTCGAGGATGTTGAACAGCCTTGGACCACGCATCCCAATCCTGAAATCCTGGAGCACCACCCGATCGAGCGGTTCGGTTGCACATCATGCCACGGTGGGCAGGGGTTTGCCCTCACCGAGTACGACGCCCATGGATTTGTCAAGCACTGGGAAGAGCCTCTTTTGAGCGAGATCGCAGCCTCAGATTACGACCCTCGCGATCCACCCCCGCTTTACGAGATTCAGTGCAACTTCTGTCACCGCTATGAGCGTGCAACGGACGGAATGTCCTACATCAATCGTGCCAAGGAACTGGTCCGTGCAAAAGGCTGTAAAGTTTGCCACGTCATCAATGGAGAGGGCGGTAAGCTCGGGCCGGATCTGACCTACGAGGGCGACAAACATTCCGAAGGCTTCGACTTCTCGAACCTGGTGTCGGACCAGCAAACGATTTTCAATTGGCACATAACACACTTCAAGTCGCCGACGACGATAGTGCCTGACTCCATCATGCCCGACATGAACTTCCAGTCTCGGGATGCTCAGGCCCTGGCCATGCTCGTGATGAGTTGGAAGGACGATTGGGACTTACCCCGCGCCTATCTGCCGGGAGTGGAACTCAAGGACGAACTAACGCCCGAGGAGATCGAGTGGGACCGCCTCATGCGGGAGGGCGACGGCGCCTTCTTTGTCGAGCATTCTTGCTTTGTTTGTCACAGCGTTGAAGCCTATGGCATCAAATCGCCGACTGAGAAAGGGCCTGACTTATCGCTGGCGCCGGACGACGTGCGTGTCCGCTTTAACAAGACGGTCGAAGAGTTTCTTTTCGAACCCACCGGGACGATGAAGATCATACTCGAAAGCCAGATCGTTCTCACGGACGAACAGAAGTGGGAAGCCGTCGAAAAGATCACGAAAGCATATGACATCGTAAAGAATCGCGCCGCCGAAGGCGCTGTAGAGTGAAGGGGATCTTTGTTTGGTTTTAAACGGAATTGGAGGGGACCTATGAGAAATCGGATTATTGTGCAACTTTTGCTTGCGGTGCTTACTGCCGGACTCGTAATTGGGTTGACGGGGTGTGCACCGGATCCACAGAGTCGTCGAGGCGGCAGAACAGGGGGAGCAGGTTCTGACCTGACATCGGCTGCGCTGGCAACATACGTAGCACCCGGTGACCTGGATGACTACTACCTTTTTTACTCTGGCGGCCATAGCGGCCAGATTTTCGTCGCAGGCATGCCATCTATGCGTCACATCTCGACGATTCCCGTCTTCACGCCCTATCCGGGAACTGGCTATGGCTTCGACGATGAGACTCGCGAAATGCTGGGGGAGTATTCCTGGGGGGACAGCCACCATCCCGGATTCTCGGAAACTAACGGCGAGTACGATGGGCGTTGGCTGTTTATAAATGACAACGCAAACGGCCGAATTGCCCGTATCGACCTGCGCGACTTCAAGACCAAACAGATCTTGAAAGTTCCAAACATCTCAGCCAACCACGGCAGCTCATTCATCACTCCAAACAGTGAATACGCCACGATGTCAACCCGGATGTCGGTACCGTTCCCTGAGGGAACCTATGCCGATGTAACCGAGTACGCAACCGAGTACCACGGCCTGGCGGCCGGAATCAAAATCGATCCCGACGACGGCACCATGAGCCTGGGCTGGGAGATCTTGCTGCCACCCTTCAACTATGATCTTGGTGACGCCGGAAAAGGCCCCAGCGAAGGCTACATGTTCTGGACTTGCTACAACTCGGAGCGCGAGTTCATCGAGGGAGCCAAGTTGGAGGTAACTGCCTCTCAGAAGGATAAAGACTTCATCTTGATGGTTGATTACCGGGAAGCCGAGAAGGCGATTGCTTCCGGCACGTACAAGACTGTCAAAGGTGCCCCGGTGATCTATCCGGAGGAGGTTCCTGGCTTGGCTTACTTCATCCCGCTTGCCAAGTCGCCTCACGGAGTGGACGTATCGCCGGACGGACGCTGGATAGTTGGCTCGGGAAAACTCTCGCCAACGACTACCGTCTTCGACATAGAGAAGATCAAGAAAGCGATCTCCGAACAGGACTTCGAAGAGACCATTGACGGCATCCCGGTCCTTACCTATGCCTCGGTACGCGAGGCCGAGATACCTGTCGGCCTTGGTCCACTGCATACCCAGTTCGACGGCAAAGGCAACGCTTACACATCACTCTTCGTGGAGAGCGCTATCGCCAAGTGGAAGTTACCTCCTTACGAAGCGGGTGCCGACATGAATCAGTATGTGCTCGACAAGATCCCGGTGGCCTACAACATAGGTCACCTGGTGTCGGCTGAGGGTGACTCCATGAGCCCTGATGGCAACTTCCTGGTCGCCCTGAACAAGCTGTCAAAAGGTCGGCATATCTCGGTGGGCCCGTCTTTTCCCGAGTCGGCCCAGTTGATCGATATCAGCGGCGATAAGATGAAACTTCTATATGACGCCTTCACAGAGCCTGAGCCGCACTACGCTCTAATAATCAAAGCGGACAAGCTCGACCCGATCGAAGTCTATAAGAAGGACGATCCAGCGTGGCCGGTGAATCCTGACGCTGTGTGGACCGCCGAAGAAGCCCGAATCGAGCGTAAAGGCAAAACGGTCGAGGTCTGGATGTTGGCGGTACGTTCCTTCTTTACGCCCGACGTGATTCGCGTAAACAAAGGCGATAAGGTGATCATACACATCACCAACATTGAGCAGACACGCGACGAGCTCCACGGCCTGGCGATCAATGATTACAACATCAACCTTGTGATCGATCCGGGTGAGACCAAGCCGATCACCTTCACGGCTGATAAGGGAGGGGTCCACGCTTTCTACTGCACCAACTTCTGTAGCGCCCTGCACCAGGAGATGCAGGGCTACCTGCTCGTGAAATAGCGATATGGAGGGCTGGCCCGAAAATGGCCGGCCCTCCCAAACAAACACTGAGGCCGTAATGTCCGGAGCATTTGAACACCTGAACAAGAAGCTTGATCGTCCGCTAACAGTGAAGAGCAGACTCCTGGCCTTGCTTGCTGTGGCGGCCATGGTTCCCACCTTGTTCTTGCCCATGTGGCAAATGACTTTCTTTGCGCAGCAGTACCCTGAAGGTTTGGAACTGTTCATTTACAGCCACGATCTTGTCGGCGGAGATGATGGAAATGATCTGACCGAGATCAACGTACTCAACCACTATATCGGGATGGCCGAACTCAAACCGTCCGATTTCACCGAGCTTAAGTGGATACCCCTGTTGATCGGCATGATCGCCCTGCTGGCGTTGAGGGCAGCAACGATCGGGAACCTTCGATCACTTGTCGACGTTGTGCTGATTCTGATCTACTTCGGCGGCTTCTCTCTGTGGAGCTTCTGGTACAAGCTCCAGTACTATGGTGCCACCCTCGACCCGCGGGCATCGGTGAAGGTGGCGCCGTTCATGCCACCAGTGTTCGGGTACCGGCTGGTCGGTCAGTTCGACGTCTGGTCCTATCCAAGTTGGGGAACCTACTCCTTCATGTTGGTCGGTATTCTTCTGCTCGGCGGTATCTGGTTTACCTGGCGTCAGGGCCAGGAATAGGCATGTAATCTAATTGAGATCGGCACGGAGGTAAAAGATGAACAGAATTGCAATCGCGCTGTTAGCGCTATTTCTCTTATTTGGCTGCGGCGGTGAAGAAGCCGGCGAGTCTTCTGGACAGGCGGAGGAGCCTCAGGGAGTGCAGCTCAAGGTCGAAGCGCCGGAGCCGCTCGAGGAACCCCAGCCGAAGGAAGTGAGTTCCGACACCGACTGGGAAGCAAAGGCCTATAACAAGGAAATCGAAGTTATCCAGGTCCTCAACATCATTAATCCTGTGGCTGCCTACATCACCGAGGGCTTCAAACAATACGGTGATCGTTTCAGTCCAACCCTTCAAGAAGAATGGGTCGACACACAGGAACAGCTCACCAAGGCACTGACTCTGTACGAATCCTGCAAGCAGCAAATGGCGGCCGGGGAGTATGACAAACAGCTGTTCCTCGACCTCGAAGAGGTGTGGCAACTGCTGGTGAAGACCGGCGTTGCCGGAATGAGAACAAAGAGCATGATCGATTCTGAACTCAAGCGGATAACCGCCTGAGTTTGATTCGAACTGTGACACAGTATCGGTGCGGTCAGTACGAAGTCTTGCTGAATGACTGAATTGGGCGTAGTACTGACCGCGTAGACGGATGAATATGAGACTGGCTTTGGCCGTGAGTTCAGTGGTGGCAGCTCTGCTAACTTCGACCCTGTACCCCGCTACGGTTCACACAGTTGGCCAGGGCGAATCGATCGCTGAAGCCCTGCTTCGTGCCAGACCGGGAGACACCGTTTATCTGACTGGCAGGGAATACCATGAGAACCTGGTCGTCAACGTTCCGATAACTCTTACCGGCGATGAGTTGCCGCTCATCCGGGGTGGCTACCAGGGCAACGTCATTCACGTCACCGCTCCCGGTACGGTGTTGAAAGGACTGCATATCTCTGAAGCGGGGACACGCCTGACGAAGGATATGGCCTGCGTGCTAGTAGAAGCAGACGGAGTCACGGTGAAGGACTCCATGGTCACCGAGGCACTGCACGGCATCTACGTGAAAGCGGGCAATAGTGTCCAGATCGTCGGCAACCACATTGAGGGACGCCTGGACCTGATCGAGGCCGATCGTGGTAACGGGATCCATTTGTGGAATTCCTCCAACAACCGCGTACACCGAAACGAGATCTTTAACGTCAGAGACGGAATCTACTTCTCTTTTGCTCATTCCACGAGGATCACGGAAAACCGAATTCACAACGCCCGTTATGGCCTGCACTACATGTATTCGAACAACAACTCGTTTATTCACAACAGGTTTGAAAGTAATGTGGCCGGCGCCGCCTTGATGTACTCCGAGGACATCGTTTTTGAACGCAACGTATTCGCCCGTTGCCGGGGTTTTCGCGCCTACGGAATCCTGCTTCAGTCGATCAGCCGCGCGGAGGCCAGGTCAAATCTCGTGCTCGACAACAGCCGCGGCATCTTCATGAACAACAGCGACAGCTGCCGGTTTGAAAACAACGACGTGGTCGATAATGACCTTGCTATCCAACTGAATGGAGGTTGCGACGACAACCTGTTTGTCCGCAACAACTTCATCAATAATCTGAGCGAATTGCTCCTCGATGTCAGTGATCGTGAAACAAAGTGGGCTGACGATGCAGGTGGCAACCATTGGAGCCACTACAAAGGCTACGATCTCGACCGCGACGGTATTGGTGATGTACCCTTTGATATCCAGAACGTGTTCCAAGTAGTGGAGTCGCAGGTGCCTGAAGTGCGCTTCTACCTGCTCAGCCCCGCAGCGGAGGTACTGCAGGCTGCGGAAAGGGCCTTGCCGATCCTTAATCTCGGCGATGCCAGGGACCCCAAGCCACTGATGCAAGCTGTTGTCAACAAAGAGGTTCCGTGGCAGCAAGCCAGCTCGTCGCGCTTCTCTCCAAGTCCCTTGTGGGCAGTGTTCTTTCTCGCTCTAGCACTATTGCCAACCACAGCACTTTTGAGGCTCGGTACGCAGAAACGATGAGCCCTGGCGATGCTATGATCCGATTCGAACAGTTCGAGAAAAGTTATGGCAAAGTGCAGGCCGTTAAGCCTCTCGACCTCGAAATCCCCCACGGGGAATCTTTTGCCCTGCTGGGCCCGAATGGAAGCGGTAAAACGAGCATCATTCGTGCTGTTGTGGGATTGCATGCCCCGACAGGGGGCCGAATTCTCGTGGATGGGTTCGACGTCGTCAAGGAACCCGACCGGGTCAAGAGCCGGTTGGTCTACGTTCCACAGCGAGTCACAATGCCGGACTTGTTGACTGTACGTGAGGTACTGTGGGTATTCGCCCGCCTAAACCGCGTTTCCAAGGACCGCATCAATGAAACGCTCGAATTGCTCTCTCTCGGCGAGGTGGTCGATCGTCCCACTCAGGAGTTGTCGGGAGGCATGTTACAGCGTCTCGGCTTAGCCGTCGCATTCTTGAGAGAAGCTCCGCTGCTTGTGCTTGACGAGCCGACCGTCAACCTCGATCCCCTGGGTATAGAATGTCTGCAGCAGTACTTGCGGAAACTGAAGCAAAGGCGGACCTCAATTCTCTTCTCGTCGCACCGGCTGCACAGCGCAATGCAGCTGGCAGATCGGGTTGGGGTGTTGGTAGACGGCCGTATGGCCTCGGTCGAGGCAGTTTCAACTTTCAGGACTGCTGTCACTGAGCGAACCGCTGTGCGAATCGTGTTCAATAACATCGTTGAAACCAGCAGGATCCGCACAGCCGCCGAACGAGCAGGGGCTAACGTACTGAAATGCGACAGAGAACAGATTCGTTTCAACGCTCTTCCAGAGCATCGGCTGGAAGTCATTCGGGCCATTGAACGCGCTGGGGGAGTTGTCGAGGAGTTCCATACTGAGGCACCTGATTGGGAGGCCCTGATTCGCGATCACTTTGGAAGCGCCGTTAAGGAGCAAGAATGAATCAACCGGTCAGCAGATTTCTATGGACGATGGCCCTTTTGGTTTTGGCGGGGGTCCTATTTCCCGGTTGCCAGAGCGAGGTGAAGCTCGAGGTCGTAGCTGGTGTTGACGCTTGCCACCGCTGCAATATGGTGATTGACCAAGTGAATCAAGCATGCGGATACATTGAGAGCGGAGAACTGGTTCCTTTTGATTCTCCGGGATGCCTGTTAGCCAGCTACAACCAGCTGCGAACTCAGGGCGAACCTTTACCTGAGGAGGTGTTCTTCGTCGATTACAATAAAGGTACCTGGCATCCGGCACAGAAGACCGCGTTCCTTTTAACTGAACACATCCCTACCGTGATGAACGCCGGAGTGGTCTGTTTCGCTTCGACCGAAGCTGCTGAGGCCATGAAAGAGCACGACAACGAGAAGGTGACCGACTGGATCGGCTTTCGAACCGCCCGTGGCATTCCGGACAGAGAAGTGGAAGTGACCTTCGGGACCGCCGGAATGTCTCCAGAGGTAGTGGACGTGACCAAAGGCGAGCTCGTGCTTTGGAGGGTTACCGGAGATGATCTCGCCGAAGACGTAGAGATCACTGTGAAAGGCTATCCCGAGGCAGGCATGATAATCGTTCCAGCGACGGGTGAAGAGGTAAGCTTTCGCATCCTGGCTGTGCGGCCGGGAGCCGGGTTTCCGGTCATCGAAACCGAGACCGGCAAATCCCTCGGCAGGATGAGGGTAAGTGGAGCCCACACTCTTGACGAGGAGGCGATGTGAAATCTGCAGTTCTGATTATCGGTTGGCAGGAAGTAGTCCTCCACCGCAGAAACCGCTGGGTAATCTCCTTTTCAGTGCTCTTTGCCGGGCTCACGCTGCTCGTCGCGTATTTTGGGATGATTACGTCGGGATATGCCGGCTTTCAGGATTTCACGCGAACTTCGGCAAGTATCATCAACCTCGGCGGCTTTCTCATACCTCTCTTCGCCCTCCTCCTTGGGGTTTTCAGCTTCCTTACGCACCGAGAGTACCTGGAGATCTTGGTCACGCAACCGGTCTCGCGGACTCGAGTACTCCTCGGCAAGTACCTTGGTCTGTTGTTTACCGTCGTTGGTGCCTCAGCCTTAGGTTTTGGCCTGCCGGGTGTAATCATCGCTTTGACAATTGGTACCGAGGGAATCTTCAGCTACCTGGCCGTGATTCTTTACTCTTGCCTTCTGGCAGTCGTATTCACCGGGCTCTCAGTACTGATCTCGTTATTGGCTCGACGGCGCCAGGTGGCACTCGGCATCGCACTCGGCGTCTGGGTCTTTTTCGAATTGCTCTACGGTGTGCTGATGCTCGCAACCACTCTCTACCTGTCGCCGAACATACTCAAAACGACCCTTCTAGTAGGCCTTCTAGGTAATCCAATCGATATCTCGAGGGTGCTCTCGCTACTTCAGGTTGGTGGCCCGCATCTCTTTGGGCCTGCCGGTGCTACGCTGATGAAACTAACGGGTTCGACGACTCTGGCGAGCCTTTACGGCCTGGCTGGGCTGATGGTCTGGGTTGTATGCCCGCTCGCCGCTGCTATTTTCGTGTTCAGGAGACAGGATCTTTAGGGCGTGTTGCCGAAATGGCAACCCTTTCAAATCCTAAACTCGAAGCTCAAAATTCGAAACAAACTTCAAGCTTGAATAGCTAAGGACTGAAACAGGCTCTCGCTGCTTGGCTCAAGCCGTGTTGAGGCAGGCCCGCAAATTACGATACCATATATCCGAGTTTAAAATGACATGTTGAGAGAATTATGATCACTGCTACAACTGAGCTTGCGATTCGATGGTTAGTGTATCTTGCCGTAACGGGCGATGAACATCCGACCTCCCCGAGACGAGGTGCTGGAGCTCTCCGTTGCTCTCCTTCCTATCTGGCGAAAACTTCCAATCTGCTGGTGAAAGCTGGGATTCTCAGATCAATTCGTGGAATCCGTGGGGGAGTAGTGTTCGCCCGGCGCCCTGAAGAGGTTTCCCTGCTGGAGGTAGTCGAAGCCTGCCAAGGCCTACTGACAGCGAGCTACTGTGGCGAGTCTACTCACAATACGGAAGTTTGCTCTTATCATTCCGCGATGAAGGAACTTCATGAGGCAACGACTCGCGCACTTGCAAAATGGACGATCAAGGACCTTCTGAAGAATCCTGCCCGGTGCCCGGAAGAGGGTCCGACAAACTGCAGGATGTATTTCGAAGACTGCCTGGAAGTGAAAAGAGCGAGTCGCAGACACCAGTGAAGATAGGCTCGCCTGCGCCCCTTGCAGTCTGAGTTGACTGATACGGGTACTTATCGCGACGTCGGGACCAGTCGGAGTCCAAGGCCGTTCGGAAAGGAGCGGGGGGAAAGGGGAAGTGGGAAAGGGACAGGCTCGTTCTCATCCTCTCACTGTTGCTGTAAGGGAAAAGGGGACAGGCTGGAATGGAATGGTATTCGTGTATCTTTTTTCCGGATCATTTCCGGCTTAGGTCGGCCAAAACAGGATCCAACACCATAGTTACCTGTTGCAGGCTCTAATCCTCCATCCGGGCTCAGTGGTTCCGTCCCTTTGAGGATTTCTATTCGTTTTCCCGGCAGGAATAGGTTGGTTTCGAAAAAGCGACTTCCTGTAAGCCGACCGCGATTCTCAAGGGTGGAAATGCTTGCTAGTCAGAGGCATGTCGTTCCAGAAGTTCCTGGCTCATCGGTTTCATCGGCTCTACCGAAAAGATGAATTCCACCGGAAACCCGAAGTATGCACCGATCCGCAGCGCCAGATCCAAACTGGGGTTGTATTCTTCCCGTTCCAGATACCCCACTGTCTGGGAATTGACGCCGATGATCTCCGCAAGCTCCTTGCGGGAGATGCCGCGTTCCCGGCGGAGCACAGCAATGCGATTGTAGATTTTACGTCCTTTCATTTCACCTCTCCCGGAACCTCCATTTCCGTCCATGCCAGGATCGACGCCGGTAAGGTATGCGCCAAATAGATCAAACTCGTGACCAGTGGTACGGTGATGACAAAACCCACTCCCAAAGCCAGGCGATACACCACCGCGTGGACCAGCATGATCACCAGGCAGATCACCGCAAACCAACCATAGGATCGGCTGAGTGCACCGTGGGTGATCTGCAATTGCCGTTCATCCAGAGCAGCGGTTTTTGTGTGAATCAGTTTCCACAATCCTGTTCTGTAATGTACTCGGACGAAAGTGATTGCCACCAAGGCAAACGCCCCGATTCCCACCGCATCCAACAGATGATTCATGCCCTCTTGCTGATAGACGAAGTAGAAACAAACATTCATGATGAACAGGCAAAGGTAATTAACTACCAGCTCACCTCTTCTTCTCGCCCTGGCTTTTTCGTTGTTCATAATTGTCTCCTTGGTCTTGTTGTTGGCACTTGAGTGAACTGTATTTATCACGTTATATTGTAAATATACGTTGTTCATTGTATCAAGTCAACAGTATTTTGTATAAATAGGACGAGTATGCTCCACACCTTGATGGTGTGAGAATCCCACGATGGTTACTCTGATCTCCACCCGAATGATGCGGCGGCGTTGCGGGTTAAGAGCGCCATTCGTTCCGTTACGGCGGTCACCAGCACGTT